>DAIPJR010000042.1:0-11434 GCA_036770165.1 Actinomycetes bacterium
GAGCGTGGTCGCTGCCGACGGCTCGCTCGACCGGCCAGCGCTGGCCGCCGTGGTGTTCGCCGATTCCGTCGCGCTCCGCCGGCTCGAGGCGATCGTGCACCCGCTCGTCGGGGCCCGGGCTGCCGAGCTGATGGCCGCCGCACCCGCCAACGCCGTGGTCGTCTACGACGTGCCGCTGCTCGTCGAGAACGGTCTCCAAGAGGGGTACGACGTGGTCGTCGTGGTCGACGCCGAGGACGAGACGCGGCTCACGCGGCTGGCCGCCCGCGGTCTGTCGGAGGCCGACGTACGGGCCCGGATGGCGGCGCAGGCCAGCCGAGCCGACCGGCTGGCCGCCGCCGACGTCGTGGTCGCGAACGACGGGAGCCGCACCGAGCTGGCCCACGCCGTCGAGGCGCTCTGGGCCCAGCTGGTCGACCGCCAGGCCTGATCAGTGGCCGAACGACCCTGGGATCGCGGTCGAGGTGATGGCGTCGGTGACCAGGAGCATCGCCGTGACGACGACGAGGATGCCGAGCGCGAGGCCGGCCGGGACCACCCAGCGGCCGATCGAGAACCCGGCGCGGTGCCGGCCGCGACCGCTGCCGTGACCGCGCTGTCGCCGGTGGCGGGCACGCTCGGTGCGGTCGGACACGTCGGTCAGCATCCCACGGTGATCGACCGCTCACAGCGGGCACGGAGATTGTCGGGGCCGGACCGTAACGTAGGGGGATGCGACCTACCACCGACCTCGAGCGCAGGGTGGCGCCCTTCCAGGTCGTCAGCGACTTCGTGCCGTCCGGCGACCAGCCGCAGGCGATCAGCGAGCTCGAGCAGCGCGTCCACAGCGGCGAGCAGGACATCGTGCTGCTGGGCGCCACCGGCACCGGCAAGTCCGCGACCACCGCCTGGCTGGTCGAGCGGCTGCAGCGCCCCACGCTGGTGATGGCGCCCAACAAGACGCTCGCGGCCCAGCTGGCCACCGAGTTCCGCGAGCTGCTGCCGCACAACGCCGTCGAGTACTTCGTGTCCTACTACGACTACTACCAGCCCGAGGCGTACATCCCGCAGTCGGACACCTACATCGAGAAGGACTCGTCCATCAACGACGAGGTCGAGCGGCTGCGGCACTCGGCCACGAACAGCCTGCTGACCCGTCGCGACGTGATCGTCGTCGCGTCGGTGTCCTGCATCTACGGTCTGGGCACCCCGCAGGAGTACGTCGACCGCATGGTGTCGCTCAAGGTCGGCGACACCATCGAGCGCGACCAGCTGCTGCGGCAGTTCGTCGGCAACCAGTACACCCGCAACGATCTGGCCTTCACGCGGGGCACGTTCCGCGTCCGCGGCGACACGATCGAGATCTTCCCGGTCTACGAGGAGCTGGCGGTCCGCATCGAGATGTTCGGTGACGAGATCGAGCGGCTCATGACCCTCCACCCGCTGACCGGCGAGGTGGTCACCGAGGACGAGTCGCTGTACGTGTTCCCGGCCACGCACTACGTGGCGGGCCCCGAGCGGATGGAGCACGCGGTCGCCGGAATCGAGGCCGAACTGGCCGAGCGGCTCACTGAGCTCGAGCGGCAGGGCAGCCTGCTCGAGGCGCAGCGGCTGCGCATGCGCACGACGTACGACCTGGAGATGATGCGCCAGGTCGGCAGCTGCTCCGGCATCGAGAACTACAGCCGGCACATCGACGGGCGGTCCGCGGGCAGCGCCCCCAACACGCTGCTCGACTACTTCCCCGAGGACTTCCTGCTCGTCATCGACGAGTCGCACGTCACGGTGCCGCAGATCGGTGCGATGTACGAGGGGGACATGTCTCGCAAGCGCACCCTCGTCGACCACGGCTTCCGGCTGCCCAGCGCGATGGACAACCGACCGCTGAAGTGGGAGGAGTTCGTCCAGCGCATCGGGCAGACCGTCTACCTGTCTGCGACGCCGGGGCCCTACGAGCTGGGTCGCGGCACCGGGGTGGTCGAGCAGATCATCCGGCCGACCGGCCTGGTCGACCCCCAGGTGGTCGTCAAGCCGACCAAGGGCCAGATCGACGACCTCGTGCACGAGATCAAGCTGCGGTCCGAGCGGTCGGAGCGGGTGCTGGTCACCACCCTCACCAAGAAGATGTCCGAGGACCTCACCGACTACCTGCTCGAGCTCGGGGTCCGGGTCCGCTACCTGCACTCCGAGGTGGACACGTTGCGCCGGGTCGAGCTGCTGCGCGAGCTGCGCATGGGCGAGTTCGACGTGCTGGTCGGGATCAACCTGCTCCGCGAAGGCCTTGACCTGCCGGAGGTGTCGCTGGTGTCGATCCTCGATGCGGACAAGGAGGGGTTCCTGCGGTCCTCGACCTCGCTGATCCAGACCATCGGCCGGGCGGCCCGCAACGTCTCGGGCGAGGTGCACATGTACGCCGACCGGATCACCCCGTCGATGGCCCAGGCCATCGACGAGACCAACCGGCGCCGCGAGAAGCAGGTGGCCTACAACGAGGAGCGGGGCCTGGACCCCCAACCGCTCCGCAAGCGGATCAGCGACATCACCGAGCTGATCGCCCGGGAGGACGCCGACACCGAGCAGCTGATCGGTGGGTCCGGACGGGCACAGAGCCGGGGCAAGGCCCCGCTGCCCGGGTTCGCGTCCAGGTCGGGCGAGGCCGGGCGGGGGGGCACGGCGACCGCCCAGCTCCCGCGGGCGCAGCTCGCCGACCTCATCCAGCAGCTCAACGACCAGATGCGGGCCGCTGCCGCCGAGCTGCAGTTCGAGCTGGCCGCGCGGCTGCGCGACGAAGTGTCCGAGCTGAAGAAGGAGCTCCGGGGGATGGACGCGGCCGGGGTCCGGTGACGGGGGGGACCGCAGACCCGCTCTCTGGCGCCTGAGGGCTACCAGCCGCGTTCGCGCCACTCGGGCAGGTGCGGGCGCTCGCGCCCGATGGTCGTGTCGTCGCCGTGCCCGGGGTAGACCCAGGTCTCGTCGGGGAGCCGGCCGAAGAGCTTGTCAGACACCCCCGCGTAGAGGGACGCGAAGTCCTCGGGGTTGGTCGTGCGCCCCACGCCACCGGGGAACAGGCAGTCGCCGGTGAAGACGTGCGGCTCGCCCTCCGGGTCGTCGTACACGAGGGCGATGCTGCCGGGTGTATGACCCACCAGGTGGACCACCGACAGCTCCACGTCGCCGAACCGAAGGGTGTCCCCGTCGGACAGGAACACCTCGGTCTCCACCGGGATCTCCGTCGCGTCCAGCGGGTGCGCGAACGTCCGCGCGCCGGTGCCGGCCACCACCCCGGCGAGACCCTGCCAGTGGTCGCCGTGCCGGTGAGTGGTCACGACACCGACGAGCCCGTCCGCGCCCACGAGGTCGAGCAGCCGGTCGGGCTCGTTCGCGGCGTCGACGAGCACCTGCTCGCCGGACTGCCGGCAGCGCAGCAGGTAGGCGTTGTTGTCCATCGGCCCGACCGACAGCTTGCTGACGACGAGCTTGGTGAGCTCGCGGACGTCCGCGGGACCTCCCGGCACGACCTTCCCGGTATAGCTCATGCCCACTCCTTCGTCGTCGTCCGTCATAGCCAGCGTCAGAGCCAAGCTGCTGGAGACGGTACGGGTCCGCCTCCCGTCCGGACGAGCCCGGCCGCCTCGGCCGCGTCGGGGGCGGTGCGCCCGGTCAGCCAGGCCAGCAGCAGCGTGGCCGGCCCCACGAGCTCGCCGTCGGTCGTGCCCGGCTCCGACACGGCCCAGGTGCGTCCGGTCGCGCCGTCGCGCAGGTGGGCCAGCGGCATCTGGGCAGCGGTACGGAACCGGGGGGCGAGCTGGTCCAGCGTGCGCACCACGAAGCCCTCCGACCAGTCGGCGGGTTCGTACCCGAGGTCGAGGTCGACGTGGTGGATCTCCACCTCGCGGAGCCGCAGCAGGGCCAGCTCGGCTCCGCGGGTCGGCGTGCGCGACGGGCCGATCTCGACGACGGCGTCCTCGGCTGCAGCGGGCATCGCTGCGAGCGTGCTGGCCAGGCGGGAGGCAGCCTCGGCGAGGTCGGGCACGAGCTCGGCCGCCGGACGGCCGCTGCCCGCATCTATGTCGGCCGCCCGGCTCTCGATGGACGTGTACATCGGCGTGACGACGCCCGTGCTCGCCCACGCGACGAGGTTGCGCATGCCGTCGGCGTTGCGGGCGAGGTGGGTGACCAGGTGGCCGCGGCTCCAGCCGGGAAGCCGGGACGGGGCTCGGCTGCGACCGTCGTCGAGGGCGGACACCGCGAGCAGCAGGCGTTCCTCGGCGGCGGCGAGCTCGTCGAGAGCGGCAGGATCCATGGGCGGGACGGTACCCGTCGACGGTGGCCGGGAAGAACTTGTCGGTGACCGCGGTTAGCCTTGCCTGCGCCCCGTCCGCTCGTGCCGTGCTCGCTTCCGACGCTCGTCCGTCCAACCTTTGAGGGATCTGTCTGTGGCCGACCGCCTCGTCATCCGTGGCGCCCGTGAGCACAACCTGAAGGACGTGTCGCTGGACCTCCCGCGCGACGCCCTGGTCGTGTTCACCGGGCTGTCCGGCTCGGGCAAGTCGAGCCTGGCCTTCGACACGATCTTCGCCGAGGGGCAGCGGCGCTACGTCGAGAGCCTGTCCGCCTATGCCCGGCAGTTCCTCGGCCAGATGGACAAGCCCGACGTCGACTTCATCGAGGGGCTGTCTCCAGCGGTCTCGATCGACCAGAAGTCGACCAACCGCAACCCGCGCTCGACCGTGGGGACCATCACGGAGGTCTACGACTACCTCCGCCTGCTGTATGCGCGGATCGGCCGTCCGCACTGCCCGGTCTGCGGCAAGCCGATCGCCCGCCAGACGCCGCAGCAGATCGTCGACCGGGTGCTCGAGCTGGAGCAGGGCACCCGGTTCCAGGTGCTCGCGCCGGTGATCCGCGGCCGCAAGGGGGAGTACCTCGAGCTGTTCCGCGACCTGCAGACCAAGGGGTTCAGCCGGGCCAGGGTCGACGGGACCGTGATCTCCCTCGCCGAGCCGCCGACCCTCAAGAAGCAGGAGAAGCACACGATCGAGGTCGTCGTCGACCGGCTGCAGGTGAAGGCGTCGGCGAAGCGCCGCCTCACCGACTCCGTGGAGACGACGCTTGCGCTGTCCGGCGGCCTCGTGCTGCTCGACTTCGTCGACCTCCCCGAGGACGACCCGCACCGCGAGCGCACCTACTCCGAGCACCTCGCCTGTCTCGACGACGACCTCTCGTTCGAGGAGCTGGAGCCGCGGTCGTTCTCCTTCAACAGTCCCTACGGCGCGTGCCCGACCTGCACCGGGCTGGGCACGCGGATGGAGGTCGACCCAGAGCTCGTGGTCCCCGACCCGAGCCGCAGCCTCGCCGACGGCGCGCTCGGACCGTGGAGCGCGGGAACGACCAGCGACTACTTCGGGCGGCTCGTCGAGGCGCTGGCCGACAGCATGGGCTTTCGCATGGACGTCCCGTACGAGCGGCTGCCGGGCAAGGTCCAGAAGGCGCTGCTGCACGGCTTCGACGGCCAGGTCCACGTGCGGTACAAGAACCGGTACGGGCGCGAGCGCTCCTACTACACGACGTTCGAGGGCGTCATCCCCTTCGTCCAGCGGCGGCACGCGGAGTCCGAGTCGGACGTCTCGCGCGAGCGCTGGGAGGGGTACATGCGTGAGGTGCCGTGCCCCGAGTGCGGCGGTGCGCGGCTCAAGCCGGTGGTCCTGGCCGTGACCGTGGGCGGGCTCAACATCGCCCAGGTCGCCCGGATGCCGATCTCCGAGTGCTCGGTCTTCCTGCGTTCGGTCGACCTCTCCCCGCGCGACGCGCAGATCGCCGAGCGCGTGCTCAAGGAGGTCAACGAGCGCCTGCGGTTCCTGCTCGACGTCGGTCTGGACTACCTCTCGCTCGACCGGCCGTCGGGGACCCTCGCCGGTGGCGAGGCCCAGCGCATCCGGCTGGCCACGCAGATCGGCTCAGGGCTGGTCGGGGTGCTCTACGTGCTCGACGAGCCGAGCATCGGTCTGCACCAGCGGGACAACCGGCGGCTGATCGAGACCCTGCTCCGGCTGCGCGACCTCGGCAACACGCTCATCGTCGTCGAGCACGACGAGGACACCATCCGGACCGCCGACTGGGTCGTCGACATCGGGCCGGGCGCGGGGGAGCACGGCGGCCAGGTCGTCGTGTCCGGCTCGGTCGAGGACCTCCTCGCCGCCGAGCACTCGCTCACCGGGCAGTACCTCGCCGGCAAGCGGCGCATCGAGATCCCCGACGTACGCCGGCCGCGCACCCCGGGTCGCAGCCTGGACGTCGTCGGTGCCCGTGAGCACAACCTGCAGGACGTGTCCGTCTCGTTCCCGCTGGGCTGCTTCGTCGCGGTGACCGGCGTCTCGGGATCGGGCAAGTCCACGCTGGTCAACGACATCCTGTTCAGCGTGCTGGCCCGCGAGCTGAACGGTGCTCGTACGGTCCCCGGCCGGCACCGCACGGTCGGTGGCGTCGACCTCGTCGACAAGGTGGTCCACGTCGACCAGAGCCCGATCGGGCGGACGCCCCGGTCCAACCCGGCCACGTACACCGGGGTGTTCGACCACGTGCGCCGGCTGTTCGCCGAGACGACGGAGGCGAAGGTCCGCGGCTACCAACCGGGCCGGTTCTCCTTCAACGTCAAGGGCGGTCGGTGCGAGGCGTGCTCCGGCGACGGCACGATCAAGATCGAGATGAACTTCCTGCCGGACGTCTACGTCCCGTGCGAGGTCTGCCACGGCGCGCGCTACAACCGCGAGACGCTCGAGGTCCACTTCAAGGGGCGGACCATCTCCGAGGTGCTCGACATGCCGATCGAGGAGGGTCTCGCGTTCTTCCAGGCCGTGCCGCCGATCGCCCGCCACCTGCAGACGCTCGTCGACGTGGGGCTTGGCTACGTACGGCTGGGCCAGCCGGCGCCGACGCTTTCCGGGGGCGAGGCCCAGCGGGTCAAGCTGGCCTCCGAGCTGCAGAAGCGCTCCACCGGGCGCACGGTCTACGTGCTCGACGAGCCGACCACCGGGCTGCACTTCGAGGACATCCGCAAGCTGCTCGGCGTCCTGTCCCGGCTGGTCGACGCGGGCAACACGGTGGTCGTCATCGAGCACAACCTGGACGTGATCAAGACCGCCGACTGGGTCATCGACATGGGGCCCGAGGGCGGCACCGGCGGGGGCCTGGTCGTGGCAGAAGGGACGCCCGAGCAGGTGGCGGTGGCGCCGGGCAGCCACACCGGCGCGTTCCTGCTCGACCTGCTCGCTGACCGGCTGCCCGAGGCACTGCCGGACCGGGCGGCGGCACCGGCCCGCAAGCGCTCCGCCAAGGCCACCGCGCCAAGCCGGGCTCGCGCGCGGCGCGTCTGACGTTTCTGCCGTGGGTATGTAGCGATGACACCCCGCAGGAGTACCGTGAACTCCTGATCAGAACGTCTGCGCCCGACTAGTGCCTGAGCGCTAGGAGGGACCCCTGCGCCGACGACGACGGAAGAGAGCCAACCGTGGTCGAGGCTGTGTCCAGTGCGTTCGGCGCGCCCGAAGTGTCCGGTTTGCCGGGCCGGCCGGGTGGGTCCGGGGTCGTCCGGGTGCTCGTGGTCGACGACCACTCGATGTTCGCCACCAGCCTCGCCCTCGCGCTCGAGCAGGAGCCTGGGCTGACCGTCCTCGGGACGGCGGCGACGCTCGGGGAGGCGCGCAGCTGGGTTGCCACCGGCCCTCCCGACGTGCTCCTCATCGACCACCGGCTGCCCGACGGGCTCGGGGTCCAGGCCATCCCCGAGCTCAAGCGGCTGGCGCCGCAGATGCGCATCGTCTTGATGTCGGCCGCCGTGGACGACGCAGCCCTCGTGGCGGCCATCGAGAACGGCGCCTCCGGGTTCCTCTCCAAGTCCGCGACCGTCGAGGACCTCGTCCAGGCCATCCGGGCAGCTGCTGCGGGCGAGGTCCTGGTGAGCCCGGCGCTGCTGGCCCGGCTCCTCCCGCGGCTCAGTCGCGACCGGCTCGGACTGGGTACCGAGCTGACGCCCCGCGAGGTCGAGGTCCTCGAGGTGCTGTCGATGGGCCTGTCCAACTCCGGCATCGCCCGCGAGCTCGGCATCAGCGTCAACACCGTCCGCAACCACGTGCAGAACGTGCTGACCAAGCTCGGTGTCCACTCCAAGCTGGAGGCGCTCGCCGTCGCCGTACGCGAGGGGATCATCGACCCGGGCGGCAGAGTGTGATGAGTCCCCCGCTCGACGAACGGGAGACGCGGTTCCTGCGGACCGTGGCCGAGAACACCCCTGTCGTGCTCTGGGCCATGGACCCGCAGGGCGTCTGTACCTACTCGACCGGCAAGGGACTGGAAAGTCTCGGGGTGGCGGAGGGGGCGACCATCGGGCGGAACATGCTCGAGCTGTACGCCGGCAGCCCGACGGTCGTGCAGAACATCCAGCGCGCCCTCGCCGGGGAGTCGTTCCGGTCCGAGGTCGAGCAGTCCGGCGTGGTCTTCGAGACCTGGTTCCAGCCGCGGTTGGCGGACGACGGCAGCCTGGCCGAGGTGCTCGCGGTGTCCGTCGACGTCACCGAGGCGATCCAGGCCCGGAAGGCGCAGCACGACCTGGCCGAGCAGCACCGCTCGATGCTGCTGCAGATGCTGGCCGCCCAGGAGGCGGAGCGGCACGAGCTCGCCGGCCGCATGCACGACGACACGATCCAGGTGCTGTCGGCCGTGGACCTGCGCGTGCAGCTGCTGAAGAAGCGGCTCGACGACGAGGTGCACACCGAGCTGGCCGACGAGGTCCACGCCGTCCACCTCGCCGTCCACCAAGCAGTGGACCGGTTGCGGGGCGTGCTGTTCGCCCTGGACCCGCCCCAGCTGGGCGAGGGACTCGTCGGCGCCCTGAAGGACCTCGCGTCGGCGATCTTCCAGGGGACGCGGGTCGCGTTCGAGGTCGTCGTCGAGTCCGACCAGCAGATCGGCGAGCAGACCGCGCGCGTCCTCTACCGGATCGCCGCGGAGGCGCTGTCCAACGTCGCCCGCCACGCAGCGGCCCAGTTCGTCGTGATCACGCTGGCCGCGGAGAGCTTCGGGTGGTCGTTGACGGTGGTCGACGACGGCCAGGGTCCCGGCGAGGAGGGGTTCGCCGAGCGGCCCGGTCACCGCGGGCTGGCCGGCATGCGCGAACGCGTCCAGGAGGCCGGGGGCACGCTGGCCCTCCACGCGGTGGCCGGTGGCGGGACGCAGGTCCGGGCCTGGCTCCCGACGCGGGTCGGGGCGCTGCTGGGAAGCACGCCGCCGCTCGACCTGCGGGAGCCCCTGCGCGAGATCCTCGACGAGTCGGACGAGGCGTTCGTCGCGCTCGACCGGGACTGGAACTACGTCTTCGTCAACAAGCGGGCCGCCGACCTCGCCGACCGCCCGGCCCGAGAGCTCGAGGGCAAGAACATCTGGGAGGAGTTCCCCAGCGCCGTGGGGTCCACGTTCTACGTCCAGTGCCTGCGGGCCATGGCCGAGCAACGTACGGCAGAGTTCGCCGACTTCGCCGGCGGCCGCTGGCTGGAGAACCGGCTGCTGCCCACCCGGCAGGGCCTGTTCGCCTACTACCGGGACGTGACCGAGCAGCGGCGGTCCTGGCAGCGGGCCGACCATTCCGGAGACGCGGGTGCGCTCCTGCTCGTCGCCGTCGCTCGGGCCGCCGACGTCACCGAGCCGGTCGAACGGGTCCAGCGCATGCTGCAGTCCATCGTCGAGAGCCGCTGGTTCTCCGCCGCACGGGTCTACGGTCCGGACGGCGCGATCTTTGCCGAGGCCAGCACGCCGGACGACCGCGAGGACCCGTCGCAGGGGTTGATCGTCACCGGGTCCCTGCTGCTGTCCGAGCCGCTCCTCGGCGGGGTCGCCGGCCGAGTGGAGTTCGAGGGCCGGGTGCCGGTGCACCTGGCGGTCCGTTGGCTGGCCAGGGTCGTGGCCGCCCTCGTGACGCCTGCCGTGATGTCGGACGGCTGACTCTCGGGCTGGACCTGGCCTCCGAGGGCGTCCGCACCGTCGTACCCGGAACGTAGGCTGCGCGGGTGGCTGACCCCTCGACCTACCGTCCCGCACCGGGGTCCGTCCCCGAGGGGCCGGGCGTCTACCGGTTCCGCGACCCGTACGGCCGGGTGATCTACGTCGGCAAGGCCAAGAGCCTGCGGCAGCGGCTCGGCTCGTACTTCCAGGACCTGTCCGGCCTCCATCCACGTACGCAGACGATGGTGACCACGGCGTCCTCGGTCGAGTGGACCGTGGTCGCGACCGAGGTCGAGGCGTTCCAGCTGGAGTACTCCTGGATCAAGGAGTTCGACCCGCGGTTCAACGTGAAGTACCGCGACGACAAGAGCTACCCCTACCTGGCGGTCACCCTCGACGAGGACTTCCCGCGGGTGCAGGTGATGAGGGGGGCCAAGCGCAAGGGCGTGCGCTACTTCGGGCCGTACGCCCACGCCTGGGCCATCCGGGAGACGGTGGACCTGCTGCTGCGCGTGTTCCCGGTGCGTACCTGCAGCTCGGGGGTGTTCCGGCGGGCGGGTCAGATCGGTCGGCCCTGCCTGCTCGGCTACATCGGCAAGTGCTCGGCGCCGTGCGTGGGCCGGGTCGATGCCGAGGAGCACCGGCGCATCGTCGAGGACTTCTGCGCGTTCATGTCCGGTCAGACCGACCAGTTCACGCGCCGCCTCGAGCTCGCGATGCGCGCCGCCTCCGACGAGCTGGACTTCGAGCGCGCGGCTCGGCTCCGCGACGACATCGGGGCCCTGCGCCGGGCGATGGAGCGCAGCGCCGTCGTCCTCGGTGACGGCACGGACGCAGACGTGATCGCACTCGCGGACGACCCGCTCGAGGCGGCCGTGCAGGTCTTCCACGTACGAGGCGGCCGGGTGCGCGGGCAGCGCGGGTTCGTCGTCGAGCGCATCGAGGAGCTGTCGGTGGGCGACCTCGTCGAGCAGCTCCTGCTCCAGCTGTACGGAGGGGAGAGCGGCGACGCGGTGCCGCGCGAGGTCCTCGTGCCGGCCCTCCCGGACAGCCCGGAGGCCGTGGCCGGCTGGCTGTCGGAGCGACGCGGCTCGCTCGTCGACCTGCGGGTCCCGCAGCGTGGCGACAAGCGGGCCCTCATGGAGACCGTGGCGCGCAACGCCCAGCAGTCGCTGGCCCTCCACAAGACGCGCAGGGGCGGCGACCTCACGACGCGCAGCCTCGCGCTCGGCGAGCTGCAGGAGGCGCTCGGGCTGGCCCAGGCGCCCTTGCGCATCGAGTGCTTCGACGTGTCCAACCTGCAGGGCACGGACATCGTCGCCTCGATGGTCGTCTTCGAGGACGGCCTGCCGCGCAAGTCCGAGTACCGGCGCTTCGCGATCCGTACGGTCGGGGAGAACGGGTCCGACGACGTGCGCAGCATCCACGAGGTCGTGACCAGGCGGTTCCGCCGCTACCTCGA
>DAIPJR010000234.1:0-3624 GCA_036770165.1 Actinomycetes bacterium
CCTCGAGGAGCACGACGTCGTATTCACGCCCCTCCACCGCCTCGTACGTCTCGGCCCCGAGCGGCCCGGTGTCGGTGGCCCACAGCACCCGGGTGCCGTCGGGCCCGGCCACGTCGTACAGCACGCCGGGACCGGTCATCGAGTCGCCGTGGGTCGCCGCGAGCACCCGTACCTCGTAGCCGTCGAGATCGATGCGGTCTCCGGCCGCGACGGGTACCCAGCGCACCGGGTCGTCCGGCCCGACCCAGTCGCGGAACACCTCCAGCGTCTCGGGCGGCCCGACCAGGTCGAGCGGCTCCGTCCGCCCGGCCCACGAACGGAACAGCAAGGCGGCCGGGCCGGCGTGGTCGGGGTGCGAGTGCGTGACCAGCAGGTGCCGTACGCCGGCGAGGCTAGCGCCCGAGCGGAGCGCTGCGCGCGGCGCCTCGGGGCCGCAGTCCAGCAGCAGCCGCCCGTCGACGAGCGCCGACGTCTGGCCGCGGACGTCGCCGGACGCCAGTGCGCTGGAACAGCTGCTGCAGGTGCAGAACGGGTTGGGCCAGCCGTCCGCCGCGCCCGTCCCGAGCAGCAGGATCTCCATCAGGTCAGGTTAGGGTGCGGCGATGGGATGGAACTGGCGCTACGCGGGCAGCGACGGGTCGACCCTCGCGTCCGGCGACCTGCCGTCACCGTCGTTCCCGACGCAGGCCGATGCCGAGTCGTGGATCGGCGAGACGTGGCAGGAGCTGTTCGCCGGCGGCGTCGACGCGGTGTTCCTGCTCGACGACGATGCCGTGGTCTACGGACCGATGAGCCTTCGCCCGGCGCAGTAGCGCGCCCGGTCACGCCCGCGGGCGCGGGCTCTCGGTGAGGGCCGGGTCGGTCTGCACGACACCTTCGAGCGCCTTGTCGATCGCCGTCATCAGGTCGGCCCCGAGGCGTACCCCGGCTGCCTTGACGTTCTCGGCGACCTGCTCCGGACGGGAGGCCCCGAGGATCGCCGCGGCGACGTTGTCGTTCTGCAGGACCCACGCCACCGCCAGCTGGGCCATCGTGAGGCCTGCCTCGGCGGCCAGCGGCGCGAGCAGCTGCACGCGCTCGAGCACGTCGTCCTCGAGCCACTCGCTGATGAAGTCGGCGCCGGACTTGTCGTCGGTCGCGCGGGACCCGGCCGGCACCGGCTGGCCCGGCAGGTACTTCCCGGTCAGCACACCCTGGGCGACCGGCGACCAGACGATCTGCGACAGCCCCTCGTCGATGCAGGCGGGCACCACCTCGGCCTCGATGACCCGCCAGAGCATCGAGTACTGCGGCTGGCTGGACACCAACGGGATCTTCAGCTCGCGGGCCAGCGCGGCACCCGCCCGGATCTGTTCGGCAGTCCACTCCGACACCCCGATGTACAGCGCCTTGCCGGAGCGTACGACGTCGGCGAAGGCGATCATCGTCTCCTCGAGCGGCGTCTCGTAGTCGTACCGGTGGGCCTGGTAGAGGTCGACGTAGTCGGTCCGGAGCCGCCCCAACGAGAGGTCGATCGACTCCAGGATGTGCTTGCGGGAGAGGCCACGGTCGTTGCGGCCGGGGCCGACCGGCCAGTAGACCTTGGTGAAGATCTCGAGGCCGCCGCGCCGCTCCCCGGCCAGGGCGTTGCCCATGACCGTCTCGGCGCGCCCCGAGGCGTAGACGTCGGCGGTGTCGAACGTCGTGATGCCTGCGTCGAGCGCGGCATGGACGCAGGCCTCGGCCTGCTGGTCCTCGACCTGCGACCCGTGGGTGATCCAGTTGCCGTAGGCGATCTCGCTGATCTTCAGACCGCTGCGGCCGAGGTTCCGAAATTCCATGCGACAACCCTATGCCGGGCTAGGAGGTGCCCTTGCCCAGAGTCACCTTGGGCTTGGGCAGGCGCATCCGGCGCAGCTGCATGGAGCGCATCGCGCCGTACAGGCCCAGCCCCTTGGTCGCCTCGCCGGGGAACTTGGCCTCGGCCGCGCGCCGGAGCCGTACCGACATGGTCGTCGTGGTCACGATCAGCGCGATCATGAACAGGTAGAAGGCGATGATCGCGTAGCCCTTGACCGTCTTGCTGGGCAGGAAGCTCACGAACAAGAAGACCAGGATCAACGGCAGCATGAACTCGCCGAGGGAGCGCCGGGAGTCGACGTAGTCGCGGGCGAAGCCGCGCACCGGACCCTTGTCGCGAGCCGGCAGGTAGCGCTCGTCACCGCTCGCAAGGCTGGCCCGCGCCTTGGTGCGGTCGACGCGGGACTGCTCCCGGGTGGCGCGGGCGGCCGCGCGGCGGTCCAGCTGCGGCTTGGTGCGCTCCTTGCGGGCGGCCTCGGCCTCCTTGCGGCTCGGCGTCGGACGGCCCTTGCCGGCTGCCGCCAGCGCAGCCTGCTCGGCGGCGGCCGCATCGGCTGCGTCGGTGCTGGATCGGCGTCTGAACACGCGGGCAGCGTATCCGGTCTCCGGTCGAGGCGACTGCGGCACCGGCGACGAAGGCCTAGGCTGGCCAGGAGGGTTGGTCCGGGTCCCAGGAGGGTGCGCCCCATGGCGGGTTTGTTCAAGAGGATGACGTCGATCTTCAAGGCGAAGGCGAGCTCGGCGCTCGACAAGGCCGAGGATCCGCGGCAGACCCTCGACTACAGCTACGAGAAGCAGCTCGAGCTCCTGCAGAAGGTGCGCAGGGGAGTCGCCGACGTCGCGACCTCGCGCAAGCGGCTCGAGATGCAGATGCAGAGCATCCAGGCGCAGGCCGACAAGCTCGAGGCGCAGGGCAAGCAGGCGCTCGCCGCCGGCCGCGAGGACCTCGCGCGCGAGGCGCTCACCCGCCGCGCCGCCGCGCTGCAGCAGCAGTCCGACCTCCAGTCCCAGCTGGCCCAGCTGCAGGCGGAGGAGGAGAAGCTCGTCCTCGCGCAGCAGCGGCTGTCGACCAAGGTCGAGTCCTTCCGTACGAAGAAGGAGACGCTGAAGGCGACGTACACCGCGGCCGAGGCGCAGACCAAGATCAACGAAGCGTTCTCGGGCATCTCCGAGGAGTTCTCCGACGTCGGCCTCGCCGTCCAGCGGGCCGAGGACAAGACCGCGCAGATGCAGGCCCGGGCCGGTGCCATCGACGAGCTGCTCGCGAGCGGCGCGCTCACGGACTCGTCCGGCCTGGTCAAGGACGACGTCACCGTCGAGCTGGAGCGGCTGTCGAGCTCGTCCGACGTGGAGCTCGAGCTGAGCCGGCTCAAGGGCGAGCTGGGTCAGGCGGCTGCCGCCCCGCAGATCGCCGCGGCACCTGCGGCTGCGCCCGCCGCCGCTGCGCCGGCCGCAGCCCCGGCCTCGGCTCCGGAGGCCGCACAGCCCGCCTCGGAGGAACCGGCATGATCGTCCGGATCATGGGCGAGGGGCAGTACACCGTCCCCGACTCCCATGTCGACTCCCTCAACGGGCACGACGGCCGGCTCACGGCGGCCCTGGATGCCGGCGACGAGCCCGCGTTCCGTGCGGCCCTCGCGGCGATGCTCGCGGAGGTCGAGGCGGCCGGCGAGCCGCTGCCGGACGAGGAGCTGGTCGAGTCCGACGTGATCCTCCCGGGACCGCTCGCCACCCTCGACGAGGTGCGCGAGCTGCTCTCCGACGACGGCCTCATCCCCGGCTGAC
>DAIPJR010000043.1:0-11326 GCA_036770165.1 Actinomycetes bacterium
GAGGCGATCCGCTGGGTGCGACAGGTGAGCGAGCTCGCGACCGCCACAGTCGTTGCAGTCGCCAGAGTCGCCTGCGCTGAGTCGGACCTCGGAGCTCCTGCGGGGGGTGCCGTGCGCGAGCACACCGGCTTGGCGCAGGCCCTGCGCTTCCTCGTGCGTGACCGGTCCGTCGTCCGTGCCGTCCTCCTGGACGGCGAGTCGGTGTGCGGGACGCTCGATCGTGCTGGCGCCGACCACCTCGAGCTGGCCCAGCACCCGCTCGACGAGCCGCGCCGCGAAGCCAACGTGCAGGGCAGCTGGCTGATCCCCTATGCGGCGCTAGCAGTCGTCTGCGGCGGTCAGGTCTGGAGCGCCTCGTGATCGGCCCGGCTGAAGGGATGCTCGGCGATGAACGCCGCCGTCTGCTCGTACATCCGGCCGATGTAGGCCTCGAGCTGGGTCGCCTCGACCCGCCACTGACCCCGGCCGCCGATCTTCAGCGCCGGGAGCTCGCCGTTGCGGACCAGGGCATAGGTCTGCGTCGGCGAGATGTTCAGCACCTCGGCGACGTCGGCGAGGGTGAGGAAGCGCGGATCGGCCACGTGCCCAGTCTTCCAGAGCGAAGGCGCCTCGAACGGCAACGTGCGTCCCTGTGGATCACGGGCCGCGACCGGGCCCGGAAGGTGCAGTGAGCACGCCGTCGGCTGCGCCTGCCCAGGCCCCGGGGCAGTCACCTCCGGCCGCGCGCCTCACCCGCCCGCGCTGGGGCGACGCCCGCCTGCTGCTCGGCATCGTCCTCGTGCTGACCTCGATCGTGGTGGGCTCGCGGGTGGTGGCCGGCGCCGACCACACCGAGCAGGTGTGGGTCGCGGCCGCGGACCTCGCGGCGGGCACGCGGCTGACGGCGTCGGGCCTCGTGCCCCGGGCCGCCCGCCTCGGGTCGGTGTCCGACCACTACTTGCATGTCGTGGGTGGCGACCCGGCCGGCTCCACCCTCGTACGTGCCGTGTCCGCCGGCGACCTGCTGCCGGTCTCAGCGGTGCGACCTGTCGACGCAGCCCTCGAGGATCCGCGCCAGGTGACCGTCCCGGTAGCCGCGTTCCACTACCCCGGCGACCTGGCTCGCGGCCGGCTCGTCGACGTGTACGTGACTCCGGGCGCCGACACCGACAGCAGCTCGCGGGCTGCACCGGAGCTCCTGGTCTCGGGCGCCCTCGTGGTGTCCGTCGAGGACTCCGGATCGCGGTTCGGCGGGACCAGCGCGTCGATCGGCGTGGTGCTGTCGGTCGCCCCCGACGATGTCTCCCGGCTGGTCGCCGGGCTGCACGAGGGACCCGTCGACCTCGTACGAGTGGTCGGCCCATGACGGGCTCCACCCAGCTGCCCGTCCTGCTGGCGCTGGGCGGGCCCTCCGAGGAGGCGCTGCTCGCGGCGATGGAGCGCGCCCCCGGCCCGATCCGTGTCGTGCGCCGGTGCCAGGACCTGGTCGACCTGCTCGCGGCTGCCGCGGGCGGCACCGCCAGGGCAGCCGTGGTCTCCGGCACGCTGCCGCGGCTGGATGCTGACGCGGTGGGTCGGCTGCGTGCGGCGGGCCTTGCCGTCGTCGGGGTTGCCGACCGGACCGACGTGAGCTCTGGCCAGCGGCTGCGGGCCCTGGGCGTGGCAACGGTGGTGGACAGTGGCACCCCCGCTGACGGCCCGATCCTCCTTGCCGCGCTGACGGCTGCGCTGCAGGCAGCGCACCCGCAGCACGCAGCCGAGATCCGGCTCGACCCGGAGCCGGTCGCAGGACGCGGCCGGCTGGTCGCGGTCTGGGGGCCGACCGGCGCGCCCGGGCGAACCGCGGTCGCGACGACCGTGGCCGACGAGCTCGCCCGGCTCGGCGTGGAGACGTTGCTGGCGGACGCAGACACCTACGGCCCTTCCGTCGCGCAGACCCTGGGCCTCCTGGACGAGGCCTCCGGGCTGGCGGCTGCCGTGCGGGCGGCCAACGCCGGGGTCCTCGACGTGGCAGCGCTCGGTGGCTGTGCACGATCCTTGCGTCCAGGCCTTCGGGTGCTGACCGGAGTGACGCGCCCTGATCGATGGCCGGAGCTCGGTGGCCCCCCGCTGACCGTGGTCTGGCGCACCGCGGTGGCGCTCGTGACCCGGATTGTCGTGGACTGCGGGTTCTGCCTCGAGCAGGACGAGGAGATCAGCTTCGACACCGCAGCCCCTCGACGCAACGCGGCCACCTTGTGCTCGCTGGCGGTCGCCGACACCGTTCTCGCCGTCGGTACCGCCGACGCGGTCGGGCTGGCCCGGCTGATCCGCGCCCTGCCGGACCTCCGCGACCGAGCGCCTGCCGCCGGGCTGCACGTCGTGGTCAACCACATGCGCCGCGGTGCGGTGGGACGCAACCCTGCAGCCAGGATCTCCGAGACGCTGCGGCGCCATGCGGGGGTGGCGCGCGCGACGTTCGTACCGTTCGACCGCGACTCCCTCGACGCGGCCATGAGGTCCGGTCGTCCGCTCGGTGAGGTCGCCCGATCCTCACCGGCGCGGGCGGCCCTCGCCGGGCTCGCCGGCGCGCTCGCCTGAGTCCGTACCGGACCTGGCCTTCGGGCCCCGGCTCTGCGACTGGGACTGGGACTGCGAGGTCACCCGTTCGACGGGTCGGCGAGGAAGGCGCGCAGCGCGGTGGCCCGCGAAGCAGCGAGCCGCGTCGCGAGGCTGAGTCCGGCCACCCAGGCGACGATGGCCAGCAACGACGCGGCGCCGACGGCGACGAGCAGCCCGGCGTCGCTCACGTGCGCCCAGGAGACGCCGGCCCAGCTACCGCCGGCGACGACCGGCGTGGCAGTCGGACGAAGGTCAGCGCGAGACGTAGCGGCCCAGCTCGGCGCGGGCGATCGAACGCAGGTGCACCTCGTCGGGGCCGTCGGCGATCCGGAGGGTACGAAGGCCGGCGTACATCGCGGCGAGCGGGACGTCGTCCGACACGCCCATGCCACCGTGCACCTGGATCGCCCGATCGACCACGTCGCAGGCCATCTGCGGAACCACCGCTTTGATGGCTGCGACCTGCGTGCGGGCCGCCTTCGCGCCGACCGTGTCGATCAGCCATGCCGTCTGCAGGACCAGCAGCCGGGCCTGGTCGATGGCGATGCGCGACATCGCAATCTGTTGCTGCACAACGCCCTGCCGGGCGAGCGGCTGCCCGAAAGCCTCCCGCGTCGCGGCGCGCCGACACATCAGCTCGAGGGCTCGCTCGGCGATGCCGATCGCGCGCATGCAGTGGTGCACGCGCCCGGGGCCGAGCCGTTCCTGCGCGAGCCGGAAGCCGTCGCCCTCGCCGGCGAGGAGGTTGTCGGCAGGGACGCGCACGTCGGTGAAGAGCACCTCGGCGTGGCCGTGCTGGTCCTGGTAGCCGAAGACCGGGAGCCCGCGCACGATCTCGACACCGGGCGTCTGGACGGGTACCAGGATCATCGACTGCTGCAGGTAGGGCTCGGCGGCGGGATCGGTACGTCCCATGACGATGAGCACCGTGCAGCGCGGGTCGAGCGCGCCCGTGGTCCACCACTTGCGTCCGTTGACGACGTAGTCGTCGCCGTCACGCGTGATGCTGGTACGGATGTTGCGCGCGTCGGACGACGCGACCTCGGGCTCGGTCATGGCGAAGCCGGAGCGGATGTCGCCGGCGAGCAGCGGGTCCAGCCACTCGTGCTTCTGAGCGGCCGTGCCGAACATGTGCAGCAGCTCCATGTTGCCCGTGTCCGGAGCGGCGCAGTTGAGCGCTTCGGGCGCGATCTCGATCGAGCGTCCGGTCAGCTCCGCCAGGGGTGCGTAGTCGGTGACGGACAGGCCCGAGACGTCGGGCAGGAACAGGTTCCACAGACCCAGCGCCTGCGCGCGGACCTTGAGCTCCTCGACGACCCCGGGCAGGTCGTTGGGGCGGCCCGCGGCGGCGAGCTCCTCGCGCTGAGCGGCGTAGACCGGCTCGGCCGGCAGGACCTGCTCGTCCATGAACGTCTGCAACGTCGCGAGCAGCTCGGCAGCGCGGGGGCTCGGTGCGAAGTCCATGACGTACGCCTCCTAGGATCGCGGGGTGGCGACACTCCCCGCTCCGGTCGACCTTACGGCGCTGGCCGTGTGGGCGGAGCAGGGGCTCCCCGGCGAGGGTCCGCTCGAGGTCACGTCGCTGGGCGACGGGCACAGCAACCTCACCTTCCTCCTGCGACGTACGGAGGGCGGGGCCGACTACGTGCTGCGCCGGCCGCCGATGGGACCGCTGCTGCCGACGGCGCACGACGTGGTCCGCGAGTACCGCGTGCTCGACCTGCTGGGGGGCGCCGAGCCACCCGTACGGGTCCCCGCCGTGGTCGCGCTGTGCGAGGACACCTCGGTGCTGGGCGCCCCGTTCTACGTGATGGAGCGGGCTGACGGCATCGTCGTCCGCGACGTGCTGCCCGACTGGCTGGCCGGCGACGACCAGGCCCAGCACCACCTCGGGCTCGACCTCGTCGACACTCTCGCGGAGATCCATGCCACCGACTGGCGCCCGTTCGTGGCCGCCGGGATCGGCCGGCCGGACGGCTACCTCGGGCGGCAGCTGCGCCGCTGGACCGGCCAGCGCGAAGGTGTCCAGACGGCCGTCGCCGCGGCCGGTGGCAAGGCCCGCGACCTGCCCGACTACGACGTCGTGCGCGACTGGCTGGTCGCCGAGCTGCCCGCAGAGGTCGAGCCGGCGCTGGTCCACGGCGACTACAAGCTGGACAACGTGATCGTCCAGCGCGGCGACGGCGGGCCGCGGGTCGCGGCGGTCGTCGACTGGGAGATGGCGACGGTCGGCGACCCGCGGGCCGACCTCGGCTACCTCCTCTCGTTCTGGCCGGAGCCGGGCGTCCAGCCGGTCATGGGACAGCTGGTGGCACTCGGCGAGGGCTTTCCCAGCCGTGCCGAGCTGGTGCGGCGGTGGGCGGACCGTACGGGTCGTGAACCCGGCGACACCCGATGGTTCGTGGCGCTCGCGGTCTGGAAGCTGGCCATCTTGCTGGAGGCGTCCTACCACCGGTGGCTCGCCGGCACCGCCGTCGACCCGTTCTTCGCCACGCTCGACGAGGGTGTCCCCGCCCTGCTCGCCCGCGCCCGAGCGGTCGCCGGTGCCTGACCGCGGGGAGCTGCGAGGACTCGTCGTCGACTGGGGCGGGGTGCTGACCTCCAGCCTGACGGATGGGCTCGAGGCCTGGGCCGCCGCTGACGGCATCGACTACGCCGACTATCGGGCAGCCATGAAAGCGTTGCTGGGCAACGACTCTGATGTCGAGGTGCGGTTCAACCCGGTGCACGCTCTCGAGCGTGGTGAGCTCGAGGTCCCGGCGTTCGAGGAGCACCTGGGCGCGGCGCTGTCCGCACGCCTCGGCCGGCCGGTGCCGACCGAGGGGCTCCTCGCGCGGATGTTCGACCAGTTCGGGCACGCTGCCGACATGGTCGGGCTGGTCCGCCGTGCGCACGACGCGGGGATCCGTACCGCCCTGCTCTCGAACTCCTGGGGCAACGACTACCCCCGTGAGGGCTGGGACAAGATGTTCGACGTGGTCGTCATCTCGGGCGAGGTCGGCATGCGCAAGCCCGACGCGGACATCTTCGAGCACACCCTCGACCTGCTGGACCTGCCGGCCCGCGACTGCGTCTTCGTGGACGACCTGCGTCGCAACGTCGCGGCCGCCGTCACGCTCGGGTTCGTGGGGGTGCACCACGTCGACTACGCCAGCACGGCCGCCGAGCTGACCGCGCTCTTCCGGGTGCCCCTGCAGGAGTAGCTCAGCCCGAGAACAGCAGCAGCAGGCCGGCGATCGTGTAGCAGACCATGAGCGCCAGCAAGGGGAGCTGGCCGAGGACTGCTGCCTTCCGCGGGAACAGGCCGACCGCTCGATCGTGCGCCAGGACGACGCCGACCACGTGACCGAGCACCACGGCCGCCACCTGGAGCGTGGACACGAAGGTCGGCTGCACCCAGGCGAAAGACACGCCGCGGTCGCCGAGCCCGAGGAGGTCGGCACCGGTGCCGAGCGGGTCGGCCAGCTGCTGGACGGTCGTCTGCCCGGCGAGGACGAAGAACGAGTAGTAGTGCGCGAACAGGTACCCGAAGGCGATCGGCACGATCGACGGCGCGAACGCCGCAGGCATGAAGCCGCGCCCGCCCAGGCGCCCGGCGGCCCAGACGGCCAACGCGTACAGGGACCCGAAGGCCAGCGGCCCGGCGGCCAGGCCCATGGTCTGCAGCAGGGTCTGCGGCAGCGGCCCGTCCTGCACGAAGCGCACCCAGAACGTCGCGTTCGACATCCCGTCGTACGCGGTGGTGCCGAGCATCACGCAGACCAGCGCCGGCAGCCCGACCAGGGCGGGCGACGAGGCGGCGCCGTCCAGGGGGTTGCGCAGGACCCAGGTACGGTCCGGGCGGCGGCCCAGCGGCGACAGCCGGCCGTACAGCTGGGAGACGACCTGGAAGGCGTCGCCTCGGTCGAACCAGGTCGACCCGTAGACGACGGCGCCCATCGCCATCAACGCGGCGTAGGCGCCGAACCACGCGCGCAGCACCGACAGCGTGTCCCGCTGCGGGGCGACCAGCTCGAGCCACGCGAAGGCGAACAGGCCGGCCGCGGCGGGGTAGCTGCCCAGTCGAGGCGGGTACGGCAGCAGGCCCGCACGCGGGTCGTGGCGCAGCAGCGAGCAGACCAGCAGGTACAGCGTGCGTACCGGGTTGAGCCAGCGCCACACCGGGCCGAGCAGCGCCGACGCGAAGGCCACTGTGCCCACCCAGAACAGCACGTAGACGACGCCGGCTGTGGGGTTGAGGGCGTCGTCCTTGCCGAACAGGGCGGCCACGAGCACGTATCCGGCCAGCAGCAGCCCCACGACCCGTACCGCCCAGTACGAGGCAGGCGAGTCGAGGACCCCGGCGACCGTGCGCGGCAGCGCCCACCCGGCGCCCGCGCGGCCGAGCCGCGGCTCCGGCCACAGGAACGCGAGGGCGATGAACGAAACGACCAGGGCGATCGCCCCCGCTGTGACCGCCAGGGCGAACGGGATCGGCAGATCGGACCGTCCCCCGACCCCGTGCATGACGAGGTCGCCCACGACGGTCCGCATGGGCTACTGGACCTGCAGCTCGAGCAGCAGCTTGTTCGACTTGTGCAGCTCGACCTCGTACACACCGGGCAGGCTCGCGGTGAAGTCGAAGACCACCGTGCCGCCGGGAGCGACGTCCTGCTCCACGTTGTTGTAGTGGTTGTGCACGATCTCGGAGACGTCGCTCCTCACCCGGATCTCGACCTTGCTGCCCACCTTCACCGGGACCTTGGCCTCCGGCGGCGTGATCACCCCGCCGGCGTACGTGACGGAGATCACCTGCACGGCGCTGCTCGCGGACCCGCCCGCGGACGCGCCGACGGATGCGCCGGTGCCGGTCGAGGACGCACCGCACCCGGCCAGGACAGCCACTGCAAGGACGGCGGCCAGCGGCACGGCAGCAGCGGCGAGGCGGGCTCGCGCGGGGCGCATCAGTGGGGCTCCTTGTGGCGCGGGCAGCTCAGGGCGGCGGGGGACTAGTACGAGCGTAGGCGCGTGCGCGGTCCGCGCCCCAGGAGGCAACGGCCGTGTCAAGATGGAAGTTCCCGCTGGTACGAGGTGGAGAGGAGGCCAGGGTGTCCGACCGGCTGAGTTCGCTCGACGTCTCCTTCCTGTACCTCGAGGAGTCGACGACCCCCATGCACGTCGGTGGGGTCTCGGTGTTCGAGCTGCCCGAGGGCGGCTTCGACTACGACCGGCTGGTCAGCCTGATCAAGCGCCGCATCGCCTTCGTGCCGCGCTACCGGCAGCGGATCCGCTGGGTGCCGGGCCGCATCGCCAGCCCGATCTGGGTCGACGACGAGAACTTCGACGTCACCTACCACGTACGCCGTTCCGCGCTGCCCAAGCCGGGCACCGACGCCCAGCTGCGCGACCTCGCCGCGCGGATCATGAGCCGGCCGCTCGACCGCGGGAGGCCCCTGTGGGAGATGTACCTCGTCGAGGGGCTGTCCGACGGGCGCTTCGCGCTGCTCACCAAGACCCATCACGCGATGGTCGACGGCGTCTCTGCCGTCGACATCGGCCAGGTCATCCTCGACGCGACCCCTGAGCCCCGCCCGACGCCGGCGTCGTCATGGCGGCCGGCGCAGGAGCCGGGCTCGCTCGAGCTGATCGCGGGCGCCGTCACCGACCTCGTACGCCGGCCGACCGCGGTGCTCGAGTCGCTGCGCACCGGGCTCGGCGACATCCGGCACACTGCCGTTCGCGTCGCGGGTACGGCGACCGGGGTCCTCGCGATGGCCCGTACCGTGTCGCGCTCGGCCCAGGAGAGCCCGCTCAACGTCGAGATCGGCGAGCAGCGCCGCTACGGCACTGCCGACAGCGACCTCGACGACTACAAGGCGATCCGCAAGGCCCACGGCGGCACCATCAACGACGTCGTCCTCGCCGTCGTCACCGGCGCCTTGCGCGAGTGGCTCATGACCCGCGGCGAGGCCGTCGGCGGCGCGTCCGTCGTCCGGGCCATGGTGCCGGTCAGCATCCGTACCGAGGACCAGTCCGGTGCCCTCGGCAACCGGGTCTCGTCCTACCTGGTCGACCTGCCGGTGGGCGAGCCGAGCCCGGTGATGCGCCTGCACCAGATCTCGTACGCGATGAAGGGGCACAAGGAGACCGGGCAGGCCGTCGGCGCCGACGCGATCATCAACGTCGCCGGGTTCGCGCCGCCCACGCTGCACTCGCTGGGTGCGAGGGTCGGCAGCAGCCTGTCGCGCCGGCTGTTCAACGTCGTGGTCACCAACGTGCCAGGGCCTCAGTTCCCGCTGTATGCCGCGGGCGCGCGCCTGCTGGCCACCTACCCGGTCGTCCCGCTCGCCAAGGGGCAGGCGGTGAGCATCGGGCTGACCTCGTACGACGGCGGCGTCTACTACGGGCTCAACGCCGACCGTGACGCGATGCCGGACATCGATGTCCTGACGCAGTGCATCACGGACAGCCTGGCCGAGCTCAGAGAGACCGTGCGATGACGCACGGACCGACAGGAGGGGCATGGTGACCAAGCGGGGGTCGGGCCAGCCGCCCGCGCAGAGCAGCCCGAGGGCTGAGAAACGGCGCGGGCTGGTGCTCGGTGCCGGCGGGGTCCTTGGCGCAGCCTGGACGATCGGTGCGCTCTGCGCCCTCGAGGAGACCGAGGGCTTCGACGTCCGGACGTGTGACGTGATCATCGGCACGTCGGCCGGATCCGTGCTCGCGTCGTTGCTCGCAGCTGGCGTTCGTCCCGGCGACCTGCGCGACGACCTTCTCGGGCTGCCGGTCGCCGACGGCCCGCTGGCCGGCTACTCGTACGACCACGAGCGCGGCACCGGCGGCGCCCTCCCCAGCCGGCCCCGGCCAGGTCTCGGTTCGACGCGGTTGCTGCTGCACTCGGTCCGGCACCCGCTCTCGGTGACGCCGATGGCTGCGCTGTCCTCGTTGCTGCCCACCGGTCGCGGCAGCCTGTGGAGCGTGCGCAACCTGATCGAGGCCGTGACGCCGCCCGGCGACTGGTCCCCGCACCCCGAGCTGTGGATCGTGGCGATGGACTACGACTCCGGTCGCCGGGTCGCCTTCGGCCGCGAGGGCGCGCCGCCGGCCGCCCTCGCCGATGCCGTGGTCGCGTCGTGCTCGATCCCGGCCTGGTACGCGCCGGTCAAGATCGGTGGGCGCCGGTACATCGACGGCGGCACGTGCTCGGCCACGTCGGTCGACCTGCTGGCGACCCGAGGTCTCGACGAGGTCTACGTGCTCGCACCGATGGCCTCGGTGGAGTACGACGACCCGACGTCCGTCGCCGGCAAGGTCGAGCGCGGCTTCCGCCGTACCGTCACGCGCCGCATGGTCCGCGAGGCGGGCAAGGTGCGCAGCACCGGGACGCAGGTCACGATGATCGGCCCGGGTCGTGACGACCTCGAGGCCATCGGCGCCAACATGATGGACCCGGCCCGCCGGCAGCGCGTCCTCGAGACCTCGCTGCGCACGTCGGCCGAGGCGCTGCGCCGATCCCGGGACGACGAGCTGTCCTGGTCGGCCTGATGCGGGTCTACCTCCCCGCCACGCTCCCGCTCGTCGCTCGGCTCCTCTCGCAGGGTGCGCTTTCCGCGCCGGTGCCCGGTTTCGCGGTGACGCAGGTCCTTCGTGCGTGGGCCGATGCGAACGGCCCCTCGGACGACGAGGAGCTCGAGCTGGTCGCCCTGTCCGAGGCCGCACGGGCGTCGCTGCGGCTGCTGGCCGGCGGGCCGGGAGACTCACCTGTGCCTTCCCGCGTGGTGCTCGCCTGCGACGTCCCCGACGCACTTGTCCGTGTCGACGACGGCTCGGACCTGGCCTGGCCCGGACAGGTCGCGGTCACCGGCGACGTGCTTCTCGCCTGGGTCAAGGCCGCGCACGTCGATGACGCTGCGGCCGGTCCGGCAGTACGAAGCGCCGCCGCCGCCGTCGATGCCGCCGATGCCGCCGATGCCGACGGCAGTGCCGCCGAAGCGCTCGTGGCCGCCCTCGACGCGCACGAGCTGCTCTGGTACGCCGCCGACGAGCTCCCCTCCCTGATCGGCTAGCCAGCCGCACAACCGGCTTCCTTGATCTTGACGCCATTGACGTTGTACCACTAAGTTCCCGTATTCGTGATCACAAGGACGTCCGCCGTCATCGCTGCAGTGGTGGCAGTCGTAGCAGTCATAGCGATCGTTGCGGCGCGGGCGGAGTCGTCGCCAGCATCGATGGCGTCGACGCTGTACCAGCGATCGTTGTGCGGGCTGGACACGTACTGGCAGAGCATCACGTCGCCGGCCGCCAAGGCGCGGGTCGCGCAGGCGCGCACCGCGAGCGGGCGCGAGTCGGTCGGTCTGACGGCGGTCGACGTGAAGGAGTAGATGCAACAGGCGACCGGTCTGATCAAGAGCTGCCTGACCGGTCGCGCTCAGGAGCTCCAGCTCAAGAACACCGCGACGGTGCTCGCCGCTTCGATCCGTCACGCTGCCCCGAAGGCGTCGACCGCCGGCTCCGCGGCTGGCGCTTCCGTGATCGCCGACGTCTACACCGGCGGTGGCCTCGACAGCTACACCGTCCTCGCGGAGACCGTGACCGGTGGCACTGCGCACCTGACGGCCCGAGGCATCGGCTGGAGCGATGACACCGTCTACTTCGCTGACGGGACCACCGAGGATAAACCTTCCAGAGGTATGGTCCGGTACGAGATCGACATGGTGCTGGTCGACGGCATCTGGATGGTGTCGGACGACGAGCCTGACGTCGAAGG
>DAIPJR010000044.1:0-11292 GCA_036770165.1 Actinomycetes bacterium
CGTGACATTCATCAGCTCCTGGTGCGCGGTGATGAGTGCGAGGGCCCCCGGCGCCTCATAGACCTCGCGGCTCTTGATGCCGACGAGCCGGTCCTCGACGAGGTCCAGGCGGCCGACACCCTGGGCGCCGGCGCGCGCGTTCAGCTGCTGGATGGCCTGCAGCATCGTCACCGGCATGCCGTCGACAGCCACGGGTACGCCCCGGTCGAACGTCAGCACTAACTCGTCGGCGTCGCGAGGGGCGGACGGGTCGGCGGTGTAGTCGTACACGTCCTCGATCGGCGCGTTCCAGATGTCCTCGAGGAAGCCGGTCTCGACGGCGCGGCCCCAGACGTTCTGGTCGATCGAGTAGGGCGACTTCTTGGACACGTCGATCGGCAGCCCCGTGCGCTCGGCGAACTCGATCGCCTTGTCGCGGGTCATCCCGTAGTCGCGTACGGGCGCGATGCAGGTGAG
The DNA here is from genome assembly GCA_036770165.1 of Actinomycetes bacterium. Taxonomy (GTDB): domain Bacteria; phylum Actinomycetota; class Actinomycetes; order Prado026; family Prado026; genus JANYIP01. The sequence goes on from DAIPJR010000044.1 coordinate 457, forward strand.
CTCGGGGGCGAGGGCGCCGATGCCGACCTCGAAGCGCACCTGGTCGTTGCCCTTGCCCGTGCAGCCGTGCGCCACGACCGTCGCGTCGTGCTTCTTCGCAGCGGCGACGAGGGGGCGCACGATGACCGGACGACTGATCGCGGAGACCAGCGGGTAGCGGTCCATGTAGAGGGCGTTGGCCTTGAGGGCCGGCAGGCAGTACTCGTCGGCGAACTCGTCCTTGGCGTCGGCGACCTCGGCCTCGACCGCGCCGCAGGCCAGGGCGCGCTCACGGATGACGTCGAGGTCCTCGCCGCCCTGACCGACGTCAGCGGCCACGGCGATGACCTCGGCCCCCGTCACCTCGGCGATCCAGCTGATCGCCACCGAGGTGTCAAGACCTCCGGAGTAGGCGAGAACGACGCGGTCTTTCACGGGGATTCTCCTTGCTGGGTAGGGATTCTTGCGGGTTCGTTGCTCTCGGCAGCCTCGGCAGCCTCGGCACCGTCGGCGAGGGCCAGCAGCTGCGCGGCCACGGCGGCTCCACCGGTCGGGTCGCGGGTCACGAGCAGGATGGTGTCGTCGCCCGCGACGGTACCGATCACCTCGGGCAGCACGGTGTGGTCGATCGTCGACGCGAGGAACTGGGCGCCGCCGGGAGGCGTACGCAAGATCACGATGTTGGCCGAGCTGTCGACCGAGACGAGCAGGTCCTCGCACCGGCGCCGCAGGCGCTCGACTCCCCCGGGCTCGTCAGGGGCCGGGCGCGGGGTCGAGTCGCCCCCCTCGCCGGGTACTGCGTAGCAGAGGCCGCCCTGGGCGTCGCGCAGCTTGACCGCCCCGAGCTCGTCGAGGTCACGCGACAGCGTCGCCTGGGTGACCTGGAAGCCGTCCGCAGCCAGGAGCCCGACCAGCTCGCTCTGCGAGCGGACGCGGGTCTGACCGAGCAGCCCGACGATGCGCTGGTGCCGGGCCGGCTTGGAGTGGACCACGCTCATGCCGGCAGCACCTCGATCCGCACCGACACCGCGTCGAGGGCGGACGGCAGGACGGTCAGGAACGCGTCGACGTCGTCATCGGTCAGCACGAGCGGAGGGGCCAGCCGGACGACCTCGGGGGCGATGGCGTTGACGAGGACCCCGCGCTCCCGGAGCGCCAGTTCGAGATCCTTGGCGAGCGGAGCCGACAGCACGACGGCGAGCAGCAGGCCACGGCCACGTACGGTGGCGACCAGCGGGTGGCCGAGCGCCTCGATGGCAGACGCGATCCGGGCACCGAGCAGCGCGGCCCGGGCGACCAGCCCTTCGGACGCGATCGTGTCGAGCACCGCGAGGGCCGCAGCGCAGGACACCGGGTTGCCCCCGAAGGTCGAGCCGTGCTGACCGGGCTCGAGCAGCCGGGCCGTGGACCCGAACGCCAGGCAGGCCCCCAGGGGCAGGCCGCCACCGAGGCCTTTCGCCAGCGTGACGACATCGGGGTGCACGCCGTCGGCCTCGTGAGCGAACCAGAAGCCGGTACGCCCGACGCCGGTCTGGACCTCGTCGAGGACCAGCAGCGCACCGGACGCGGCCGCCAGTCGCTCCGCCTCCGCGAGGTACCCGGGCGGGGCCGGGACCACGCCGCCCTCGCCCTGCACGGGTTCGAGGACGATGGCTGCCGTCTGCGCGCCGACTGCAGCTGCGAGCGCGTCCTTGTCGCCGTACGGGACGTACGAGACGTCGCCGATCAGCGGGGTGAACGGCGCCCGCTTGGCCGGCTGGCCGGTGAGGGCCAGGGCTCCGGTCGTGCGGCCGTGGAACGACCCCTCGGCGCTGACAAGGCCCTGGCGACCGGTCCGCCGGCTGATCTTGAGCGCCGCCTCGACCGCCTCCGTACCGCTGTTGCAGAAGAACACCCGACCGTCCCGGCCGGCCAGCTGGAGCAACCGCTCGGCGAGCGCGACGGACGGGGCGTTGATCGAGAGGTTGGAGGTGTGGCCCAGCGTCGCGACCTGCCGCGACACCGCCTCGACGACTGCCGGGTGCGCGTGGCCGAGCACGTTGACGGCGATGCCCGCGACCAGGTCGAGGTAGTCGCGGCCGTCGGCGTCGCGCACGTGCGCGCCCTGGCCGGACACCAGCGCCACGGCCGGCGTGCCGTAGGTGTCCATGACCGATGCCTGCCAACGGTGCTGCCACTCCTGCGTGCTCACGGGACCACCTGCGTCCCCACGCCCTCGGACGTGAACACCTCCAGCAGGAGCGCGTGCGGCACGCGACCGTCGAGGACGTGGGCCTTGGCGACCCCACCCCGGACGGCACGCAGGCACGCCTCCATCTTCGGGATCATTCCGCTCGACAGGGTCGGCAGCAGGCCCTCGAGCTCGGCCGCGGTCAGCTGGCTGACGACTTCGTCGCTCGCCGGCCAGTCGGCGTAGAGCCCTTGGACGTCGGTCAGCACGACGAGCTTCTGGGCCCCGAGGGCGACCGCCAGGGCTGCGGCCGCGGTGTCGGCGTTGACGTTGTAGACCGCGCCGTCGTCGCCGCGCGCGACGCTCGAGACCACCGGGATCAGGCCGTCGTCGAGCAGACCTTCGACGAACGCCGGCTCGACGCGCACGACGTCGCCGACCAGGCCGAGGTCGGTGGGTACCCCGTCGACATGGACGTCGCGCCGCTCCGCCGTGAACAGGTGGGCGTCCTCGCCGGACATGCCCACGGCGAACGGACCGTGGCTGTTGATCAGGCCGACGACCTCTCGCTGCACCTGGCCGGTGAGGACCATCCGTACGATGTCCATGGTCTCGGGGGTGGTGACCCGGTGGCCGCCCTGGAACTCGGTCGGGACACCCAGCCGCGCGAGCATCGCGCTGATCTGCGGGCCGCCGCCATGGACGACGACCGGGCGCAGGCCGGCGCAGCGCAGGAACACGACGTCCTCCGCGAACGCGAGCCGCAGCGCCTCGTCGGTCATGGCGTGGCCGCCGTACTTCACGACGACGGTACGGCCGTGGAACCGCTCGAGCCAGGGCAGCGCCTCGGCGAGGACCGCCGCCTTCGCGAGCGCCTGCTCGTGCCGGGACGAGCTGGTGACGGTCATGTCGAGTACGCCGAGTTCTCGTGGACGTACTCGGCGGTGAGGTCGTTGGTCCACACGGTCGCTGTCATGTCCCCGGCACCCAGGTCCACGGTGATGCGCACCTCGCGGCCGCGCATGTCGACCAGCGAGCGGTCCTCTCCCGCAGCACCGTCGCGGCACACCCAGACCCCGTTGATGGCCACGGCGAGGTCGCTCGGCTCGAACACCGCCCGGGTGGTCCCCACCGCCGCGAGGACGCGGCCCCAGTTGGGGTCCTCGCCGTGGATGGCGCACTTGAGCAGGTTGCTGCGCGTCACCGCGCGGCCCACCTCGACGGCGTCGGCCTCCGTGGCCGCGCCGACGACCTCGACGGCGACCTCCTTTGAGGCGCCCTCGGCGTCGGCGACGAGCATCCGCGCCAGCTCGCCGCAGGCCTGCTCGACGGCGCTGGCCAGCTGGGCCTCGCTCGGGTGCACCCCGGATGCCCCGCTGGCCAGCAGCAGGACGGTGTCGTTGGTCGACATGCAGCCGTCGGAGTCGACCCGGTCGAAGGTGCGGGCGGTCGCCGCCCGGAGGGCGCGGTCGAGCAGCTCCGGCGCGGCTGCGGCGTCGGTGGTGAGCACCACGAGCATCGTCGCGAGACCGGGCGCCAGCATGCCCGCGCCCTTGGCCATGCCGCCGACGACGAAGCCGGCCCCGCGTACGGCGACGGTCTTGGCGACCGTGTCGGTCGTCATGATCGCGGCGGCCGCGTCGTCGCCGCCTTCCAGATCGGCCTCGACGACAGCGGCGGCCACGCCCGCGAGCAGCAGGTCCATGGGCAGCCGGTCGCCGATCAGCCCTGTCGAGCAGACGGCCACCTCTCCGGCGCCGCAACCGAGGAGCTCGGCCACGCGCTCGGCCGTCGCGTGGGCGTCCTGGAAGCCCGCTGGGCCGGTGCAGGCGTTGGCCCCGCCGGAGTTCAGGACGACCGCCTTGAGCCGTCCGGACTTCAGCACCTGCTGGGTCCACACGACGGGCGCGGCCTTGACCCGGTTGCCCGTGACGACGCCTGCGGCGGACTGCTCGGGCCCGTCGTTGACCACCAGGGCGACGTCGGGTCGACCGCTGGCCTTCAGCCCTGCCGTCACGCCGGAGGCGCGGAAGCCGAGCGGTGCCGTCACGGTCACGGCGCCAGCCCGATCGTGCTGAGGCCGGCCGTCTCGGGCAGGCCCAGGACCAGGTTGGCGTTCTGCAGCGCCTGCCCCGCCGCCCCCTTGCCCAGGTTGTCGATGGCGACCGTGACGACGGCGCGACCGGCGTGGGTGTCGGCCGCGGCTTGCAGGACGGCGGCGTTGCTGCCCGCGGTGGCCTTCGTCGTGGGCCAGCTTCCTTCGGCGGCCAGGTGCACGAACGGTTCGCCGTCGTACGCCGCCGCGAGGACCGTTCGCAGGTCTGTGGTGCTGACGCCGTCGGCCAGCCGGGCCGTACAGGTCGACAGGATGCCCCTCGGCATGGGCACCAGGAGCGGCGTGAACGACAGGGTTACTGGTACCCCCGCTGCCGCCGTCAGGGCCTGCTCCATCTCCGGCGTGTGCTGGTGGACCCCGCCCGCCTTGTACGGCGAGACGGCACCGCTGACGTTGCTGGCCAGCAGGCCGTCCGTGGCCTTCCGGCCGGCGCCGCTCGTACCCGACGCCCCCACGACGACGATGTCGTCCGCGCTGACGAGGCCGGCCGCCAGCAGCGGCGCGAGGCCGAGAGCAACGGAGGTGGCGTAGCAGCCGGGGTTGGCGACACGGGTGCTCGCGGTGATCGCGGCGCGGGCTCCGGGCAGCTCGGGCAGACCGTAGGTCCACGTACCAGCGTGCGGGCCGCCGTAGTAGGCCGCCCACTGCGCCGCGTCGGCGAGCCGGAAGTCGGCGCCGAGGTCGACGACCAACAGGTCGGCGGGCAGCTGGGCCACGAGTGCGGCGGACTCGCCGTGCGGCAGCGCGAGGAGCACGAGGTCGGCCTCAGCGAGGAGCCTCGGGTCGGTCGTCGTGAACATGCGGTCGGCCAGCGGCAGCAGCGACGGGTGCAGCGCGGTGACCGGCTGCCCCGCACTGGCCCCGGCCGCCAGCGCGCCGATCTCGAGCCCGGCGTGGCCGAGCAGCAGGCGGAGCAGCTCGCCTCCGGCGTAGCCGCTCGCGCCCGCGATCGAGACGGTCAGACCCATGCCTGCATGTATACCATGACCCGCAACTTCATGCAGAGCGCTTCTGAGTAGTCTGCAGCCGTGGAGATGCGCCGGCTCGGCCGCCTCGAGCACCGCAGCAGCGTCCTCGTCTACGGGGCCGCAGCCCTCAGCGACGTCACCCAGGACGTCGCCGACGCCTCGATCGCCGCCGCGATCGACGCCGGGATCAACCACTTCGACGTCGCAGCGTCGTACGGGGACGCCGAGCTGCGGCTCGGTCCGTGGAGCGGACGGCTCGGGGCGGCTGCCTTCCTCGCCACCAAGACCGGCGAACGAGAGCGCGACGCCGCCTGGACCCAGATCAACCGGTCGCTCGAGCGGCTGCAGGTCGACCGGGTCGACCTCGTCCAGCTCCATGCCGTCGGCGACCTCGCCGATCTCGGCCGGGCGACTGGACCGGGTGGCGCGCTGGAGGCCGCCGTACGTGCCCGCGACGAGGGCCTGGCCGGGGCGATCGGCATCACCGGGCACGGCCACGAAGCGCCGGCCACGCATCTCGAGGCGCTGCGCCGGTTCCCGTTCGACACGGTGCTCACGCCCTGGAACTACGTCCTCGCAGCGGACCCGGCCTACGGCGCCGACTTCCACTCGCTGGTCGAGACCTGCCGCCGCGACGACGTCGGACTCATGACGATCAAGACGGTGGCGCGGCGCAACTGGTCCGGCGAAACCGACCCCTGGCACACGACGTGGTACGAGCCATGGGACGACTCCGAGCACATCGACGCGGCGGTGGCGTTCGCGCTTCGGCAGCCCGGCGTTACCGCGATCGCGACCGCTGGCGACGTCACGCTGCTCGATCAGACGATCGCCGCCGCGGAGCGGGCACAGACGCTCACCGACGAGGACATCGACCGGGTGCTCGCGACCGCCCCTGGCTACTCCTCGCCGTTCCTGTCCATGCCCTGGTAGCGCTCCTCGTCAGCGGCAGCGGCCTCGCGGGCCGCGTCGGCGAGGTCCAGCTCGCGGTCGATCCGAGCCGCTTCTCGTGCGTCGGACCGCATCCACTGGACGACCACGAGGGCCAGGAGGGGCAGCCCGACGAGCTCTCCGATCGCCCACAGGACCACACCCCCGAACTGCTGGTCCGAGAGCAGGCTGCGACCCCACGGCCTGGCAACCTCCCGGTAGTAGTCCGGCGCGATGAGGGTCTTACCCAGCCAGAGGGCGATTCCCGGTACAGCGTCGAACAGCGTCTCGGCCAGGACGATCACCGTCAGCGCGACGTAGTGCACGCGGGGCTCGCGGTCCAGGGAGATCACCGGCCAGAAGAAGAGCAGGCCGACGGCGAGCAGGACGACGTGCAGCAGCCAGTACATCGGCAGGTACCGCAGCGTCGTCTCGAACCAGGGCGTGTAGTAGACGACGAACGGCATCAGGGCGACCAGCAGCGACGCGATGATCGGGAAGCTGAGGAAGCGGACCACTCGGCCGGCCAGGAACCGCTCGACCCGAGGCTCCCACCGCGGTGCGGCGCGCGTGAGCAAGGACACCGGTCCGCCGAGGACGATCAGGACGGGAACGACGGTGAGCAGCAAGGCCATCTGCGCGGACGTGACCCAGAACAGCGTGTGCGCGTAGGCCCCGAGGAACGACATGGTCGTGAGCACGAAGGCGACGAGCCCGAGGCAGAACCAGACGGTACGGGCGGCCGGCCAGCGCTCGCCTCGAGCCCGGAGCCGGCGGACTCCCCCGCGGTAGGCCCAGCCGCTCAGGACGACGAGGACGAACGCGCTCACGTCGAACGTCCAGCTCGTCAGTGCGGACGAGACCGTGAGTACGGGCGGGCCTTGGTAGCCGCCGACCAGCAGCGTCATCGACGCAGGACCGCTCCGACCCGGGTGGCGGCCTCCGCGACCGCCGCGTCCCGCGCGGCTGTGGCCTCGTCGGCGGTCAGCGTGCGGTCGGCGGCACGGAACCGCAGGGTGTAGGCGAGCGACTTGCGACCGGCGCCCACCTGGTCGCCGGTGTATACGTCGAAGAGGCGCAGCGACTCCAGCAGCGGCCCCGAACCGTGCACCAGCGCGGCCTCGACCGCCGCCGCGGGCACTGACGCGTCGACGACGAGCGCGACGTCCTGCGTCGCTACCGGGAAGCCGGAGACGTGCGGCGCGGCTGCCGGAGGCGGTACGGCGGCGGCGAGCGCGGTCAACGAGAGCTCGACGGCACAGCTGCGAGCAGGGAGGCCGGAGTCGGCGAGGACCTGCGGATGCAGCTCGCCAGCGTGCCCGACGACGACCTCCGATCCGTCGACCCCCACCACGATCTCGGCGCACCGCCCGGGGTGCCACGGCGGCACGGCGCCGGCGCGGACGGCGACGACAGCGCCCACCGATCGGGCGATCGTCCGCGCGGCGTCGATCGCGTCGGCCCAGGTGGCCGGCCGCGCGGGGCCCCACCAGCCGGCCGGCTCGGCGGCACCGGTCAGCACCCCCCCGACGTGGACCGGCTGGTCGGGCAGGGCAGCGTCGAGCAGGGCCAGCTCGTCGTCGGTCGGGCGCGCGTCGACGCGCAGCCGCGGCGCCTGGCCGACCGCTCCGGGAGCCGGGAGGAAGACGCTGCCCGTCTCGTACAGCGCGAGGTCCGCGAACCCACGCCCGAGGTTCCGGCGGGCCACGGCGAACAGCCCGGGCAGCAACGTCGTGCGGAGCAACGGCTCCTCGTCGCTGAGCGGGTTGGCCAGCGCGAGCGCGTTCCGGCGCGGGTCGCCGGGTCCAAGGCCCAGCGCGTCGTACGAGTGCTCCCCCACGAACGGGTAGCTGCGCACCTCGACGTAGCCGGATCCCGCGAGCGCGCGACCGACGCGGGTGATGTCGCGGTCGGGCAGGGGACGGGTCGGGCCGGGCACGACCGGTGGCAGCAGTCCGGGGATGGCGTCGTAGCCGTGCAGCCGCGCGACCTCCTCGACCAGGTCGACCGGCGTCAGGAGGTCCGGCCGCCACGACGGCGGCGTCACCTCGGCCGCAGGCTCCGCAGCGGTAGCCGTGGCTCCTGGCCCAGCGACCTCGCAGCCCACGGCCTCCAGCCAGCGGACGACCTCGTCGCCGGGGAGGTCGACGCCGACGAGGCGGGCCGGGTGCTCGAGGTCGAAGGTGATGGCCCGGCGCGGCGAGCGGAGGTCGACATCGGTCACGCCGGCAGCTGCGGTGCCACCGGCGAGCGCGCAGAGCAGCTCGCTCGCTCGGTCGGCCGCGACCGGCGCCAGCTCGGAGTCGATCCCGCGCTCGAACCGCCGGGACGCCTCGCTCGACAGCCGGTGCCGCCTGGACGCGCGGGCGATCACCAGCGGATGGAAGTGCGCCGCTTCGATCACCACGTCGACCGTGCTGTCGCCGAGCTCGGTCGACGCGCCGCCCATCACCCCGGCCACACCGATCGGTCCGGAGCCATCGGTGATGAGCAGGTCGGCGGGGTCGAGCGGGCGGGCGGTCCCGTCCAGCGTCTCGATACGCTCGCCCGGCGCCGCGGGCCGTACGACGATGGGCCCGCTCAGCCGGTCGCCGTCGTACCCGTGCAGGGGCTGGCCGAGCTCGAGCATGACGTAGTTGGTCACGTCGACGCCGACCGAGATGGGCCGCATCCCGGCCAGGCCGAGGCGGCGCTGGAGCCAGAACGGGGACCGTGCGCCCGCGTCGATGCCGCGGACGGTACGGGTGACGAAGCGGTCGCAGCCCACGGCATCGTCGATGCGTACCGGCCAGCCGTCGCCGTTCGCCGCCGGCACCGAACGCGTCGCCGGGTCGTGGAACCCGACGCCGAGGGCGGTCGCCGCCTCGCGCGCGATGCCGCGGACGGACATGCAGTAGCCGCGGTCGGGGGTGACGGCCACGTCGAGGACGGTGTCGGGTACGCCGATGACGGCACGCGCGTCGTCGCCGGGCTTCGCGCCGTCGAGGTCGGCGTCGGAGAGCACGAGGATGCCGTGATGGTCGTCGCCGAGACCCAGCTCGCGGACGGAGCAGATCATCCCGTCGGACACGTGCCCGTAGGTCTTGCGGGCCGCGATGGCGAAGCCGCCGGGCAGGACCGCCCCGGGCAGCACGACCACCACCGCATCGCCGACGGCGAAGTTGGCGGCGCCGCAGACGATGCCCTGCGGCACCTCGTTGCCGACGTCGACCTGGCACCAGCGGATCGTCTTGCCGTTGGTCTGCGGCTCGTCCGCGAACGCGAGGACGCGCCCCACGACGAGTGGCCCCGAAAGGTCGGCGCCGACGTCTTCCACCGCCTCGACCTCGATGCCGATCCGTACCAGCGCGGAGGCGACGTCACGGCCGGAGATGCCCGCTGGCAGGTCGACGAGCTCGGCCAGCCAGGAGAGGGGGACGCGCATCAGACCTCCATGCCGAAGGCCCGCGTGAACCGCACGTCGCCCTCGATCATGTCGCGCATGTCCTCGACGCCGCGGCTGAACATCAGGGTCCGCTCGACGCCCATGCCGAATGCGAAACCGGTGTAGCGCACAGGATCGATGCCGCAGGCGACGAGCACGTGCGGGTTGACCATCCCGCAGCCGCCCCACTCGATCCACCCTTGCGACCCGCAGGTACGGCACGGACGGTCGGGGTTGTCGACCGACTCGCCACGGCACACGAAGCACTCGAGGTCGACCTCGGCCGAGGGCTCGGTGAACGGGAAGTAGTGCGGCCGCAGCCGCGTGACGATGCCCTCGCCGAACATCGCCGAGGCGAAGTGGTCGAGCGTCCCCTTGAGGTGGGCCATGGTGATGCCCTCGTCGACGACGAGCCCCTCGATCTGGTTGAAGACCGGGGTGTGCGTCGCGTCGAGCTCGTCGGTGCGGTAGGTACGGCCCGGGCAGATGACGTGGATCGGCGGCTGCTGCGCGAGCATCGTGCGGGCCTGCACGGGCGACGTGTGCGTGCGCAGGACCACGCCGGAGTCGGGCGAGCCGACCCAGAAGGTGTCCTGCAGCGTCCGGGCCGGGTGGTCGGGGACGAAGTTGAGCGAGTCGAAGTTGTACCACTCCGCCTCGACCTCGGGGCCGTCCGCGACGTCGTACCCGAGGGCCACGAAGACCTCGCAGATGCGCTCGACGATGGTCGTGAGCGGGTGGCGGGCACCGACACGGGACCGATCAAACGGGAGGGTGACGTCGACCGCCTCCTCGACGAGCACCCGCGCGTCACGCTCGGCGGTCAGCTCGACCTCACGACTTTCGAGGGCGCGCCGGACGGCGCCCTTCGCCTCGCCCACCCGCTTGCCGGCCTCGGCCTTGGCCTGGGGGGGCAGCGCCCCGATCTCGCGGTTGGCCAGGGCCAGGGGCGAGCGGTCGCCCTCGTGCGCCAGCCGGGCCGCCTTGAGCGCGTCGAGGTCCGCAGCGGCGGTGATGGCGGCCAGCGCGTCGTCGCGGGCGCGGGCCACCACGTCGGGGTGCAGCGCCGTCACCTCGACGGGGTCGTACGGCTTGTTCGGCGCGGACATGAGCGGTCGTTCCTCCGGGGCTCGCGACGTCGGGCCGAGTCTAGGTGGTCACCCCCGCTGACCTCGCGCGAGTTCCGCGCTCCCGCCACCACTCCCCCGTTGATCATGGCCGAATGGCCCCGCTTCCTTGATCCACATGG
>DAIPJR010000045.1:0-11235 GCA_036770165.1 Actinomycetes bacterium
CCTGGCCGCCGTGCACCGCGCCTTCGCCGAGCAGGGTTCGGACATCGCCTGCGTCATCACCGAGGCCGCTGCCGCCAACATGGGCGTCGTCCCGCCGGACCCCGGCTTCAACCAGGGCGTACGTGACGTGTGCCGTGCGGCGGGCGCGCTGTTCGTGAGCGACGAGGTGATGACCGGCTTCCGGGTCGGGCTGGCCGGCTGGTACGGCCTCGAAGGAGTCGACGCCGACCTGTTCACCTTCGGCAAGGTGATCGGCGGCGGGCTGCCCGCGGCGGCGTTCGGGGGGCGCGCCGACGTGATGGCCCAGCTGGCTCCGGCCGGCCCGGTCTACCAGGCGGGCACGCTCTCGGGGAACCCGATGGCCACCCTCGCCGGCCTGACGACGCTGCGCCAGCTCGACGAGCACAGCTACCGGCAGCTCGACGAGACCGCGGCCACCGTCGGCCGGCTCGCGTCCGAGGCGCTGGCCAAGGAGGGCGTCGCCCACCGGCTGCAGGCCGCCGGGAACCTGTTCAGCATCTTCTTCGTCGATCAGGACGTGCGCGACTACGACGGTGCGCGCCGCCAGGAGACCTTCCGCTACGCCGCCTTCTTCCACGCGCTGCTGGCCCGTGGCGTCTACCTGCCGCCCTCGGCGTACGAGGCGTGGTTCGTGTCGACCGCCCACGACGCGGCGGCGATCGACCGGGTCGCCGACGCCCTGCCCGAGGCAGCACGGGCCGCAGCCACCGCGTCGCCGGGAGCGGACTCGTGACGGACACGACCGTCGTCCACCTGGTGCGGCACGGCGAGGTGCACAACCCCGAGGGCCTGCTGTACGGACGGCTGCCCGGCTACCACCTGTCCGAGCTCGGCCGCGCGATGGCCGTGGTCGTGGCGGAGGCCTTCCGTGACCACGACATCAGCTACCTCGCCGCCTCCCCGCTCGACCGCGCCCAGGAGACGGCGCAGCCGATCGCGGCCGAGCTCGGCCTGGAGATCCAGACCGACGGCCGGCTGATCGAGGCGGGCAACCACTTCCAGGGCATGAAGTTCGGCGTGGGCGACGGCTCGCTGCGGCACCCGGGGCACTGGCGCTACCTCGTCAACCCGCTGCGGCCCTCGTGGGGAGAGCCCTACCGGCTGCAGGCCGGGCGCGTGCTCGCGGCACTTGCCGACGCCCGTGACGCGGCCACCGGGCACGAGGCGCTGCTGGTGAGCCACCAGCTGCCGATCTGGGTGACCCGCTCGTTCGTCGAAGGTCGCCACCTGTGGCACGACCCGCGGCACCGGGAGTGCTCGCTCGCCAGCGTGACCACGTTCACCTACGTCGGCGACGAGATCGCCGCGGTGTCCTACTCCGAGCCGGCCAAGGCGCTGCTCCCCGGGGCGGGCAAGGTCTCGGGCGCGTGAGCCGGTCACTTCGGCGGGGTCGGCTGGTCCCCGGCTTCGCTTCGCTCGCCCTGCTCGGCGCTCTGACGGTCGTTCTGGTCGCCTGCTCCGGCGGCGGCGGCGGTGCGGGCGACGGGTACGTGTCCGGGGACGGCACCGTGACGTCGTACGCCGTCGGTCACCGCAAGGCGGCGCCCGACGTCAACGGGACGACGCTGGACGGCCAGCAGCTGGCGCTCTCGTCGTACCGCGGCAAGATCGTCGTGCTCAACTTCTGGGGATCGTGGTGCCCGCCGTGCCGTGCCGAGGGGCCGTTCCTCCAGCTCATGGCGACGGACTACGCCCCCAAGGGGGTGCAGTTCGTCGGGCTCGACCTGCGCGACGACAAGGACTCGGCGAACGCGTTCCTGCAGAACATCGGGTCGACGTACCCCAACCTGTTCGACGGCTCGGACAGCTCGCTCGCCTTGCTGTTCAACGGGATCGTCCCCGCGGACGCGATCCCGAGCACGCTGATCATCGACCGGCACGGCCGGATCGCCGCCCGCTTCGTCGGGCCCACGACCCGGCCCCGGCTGGCGGCCGTCCTGGATCCGCTCGTCGCGGCGAGCCTGTGATGCACGCCGGCGTCGCGCAGACCGTCGCGTCGGGCTCGCTGGTCCTGGCGCTGCCGATCGCGGTCGCAGCGGGAGTCGTCTCCTTCTTCTCGCCCTGCGTCCTGCCGCTGGTGCCCGGCTATCTCTCGTACGTCACGGGCATGGTCGGCGCCGATCTCGAGCAGACCCGCAAGGGCCGGCTGCTGCTGGGATCTTCGCTGTTCGTCCTCGGCTTCACCGTCGTCTTCGTGTCGTTCGGGCTCGCGTTCGGCGGGCTCGGGTCGCTGCTGCTGTCGCACAGCGCCGTCATCACCAAGGTCCTCGGTGTCGTCACGATCGTGCTCGGTCTCTCGTTCATGGGCGTGCTGCCCGGCTTCTCGCGCGACGTACGGGTCCACCGCTGGCCCACGACCCTGGGGCTGGTGGGTGCGCCGCTGCTCGGCGTGCTGTTCGGTCTCGGCTGGGCACCGTGCATCGGCCCGACCCTCGCCGTCGTCCTCACGCTCGCAGCGACCGAGGGGTCGGCCACGCGGGGTGCGGTCCTCTCGGTGGCCTACTGCATCGGGCTCGGCCTGCCGTTCGTCCTGGTGGGGCTCGCGTTCCGCCGTACGGCCGGAGCGCTCGGCTTCGTGAAGCGGCACTACCGCGTCGTCATGACCACCGGCGGCGTCATGCTGGTGACCGTGGGCGTGCTGCTGACGACCGGGGTGTGGGGCACCCTGGTCGTCCACATGCGGGGCTGGATCGCCGGATACGTGCCGGCGCTGTGAGATGAGCACCGACGACCTGACCGCCGACGCGCGGCCCATCGACTCCGCGGCCGACCCGCTCGAGGCCACGACCCTCTCGACGCAGCCGGCGCCACCGCGCCTGCCCGGGCTCGGGTGGCGCGAGCTGCTCCGCTGGGCCTGGCGCCAGCTCACCTCGATGCGTACGGCCCTGTTCCTGCTGTTCCTGCTCGCGCTGGGGGCCGTACCCGGCAGCGTCTTCCCGCAGCGGGGGACCAACCCGGGAGACGTGCTCACCTACCTCACCCAGCACCCCGGCCTCGGACCGTTCCTCGACCACCTCGGCATGTTCGACGTCTTCGGGTCGTCCTGGTTCGCCGCCGTCTACCTGCTGCTGTTCGTGTCGTTGCTCGGCTGCGTCATCCCGCGCAGCCTGCTGCACGCGCGGGCCATGCGGGCCCGACCCCCCGCGGCGCCGCGCAACCTGGCTCGGCTGCCGGAGCACCGCTCGTACGAGACCGCGGCAGCGCCGGACGTGGTGCTCGGTGCTGGGCTCGCGGCCCTGAAGGCGCGCCGCTGGCGGGTCGAGTCCGATCCGGGCCTCGGCACCGTCTCGGCCGAGCGCGGGTATCTGCGCGAGACCGGCAACCTGGTGTTCCACCTGGCGCTGATCTTCCTGCTCGTCGGGGTGGCGGTCGGCTCGCTGTTCGGTACCAAGGGGAGCGTCATCGTCGTCGACGGCGCGAGCTTCGCGAACACGCTGACCCGCTTCGACTCGTTCACCGCCGGCCGGCTCGCCAACACCGAAGACCAGCCGCCGTTCTCGTTCGTCATGACCAAGTTCAAGGCGACGTACGAGCGGGGCGGCCCTCAGGACGGTGCGCCGCGGACCTTCGCCGCCGACCTCCTCGTCCGGGACAGCCCGACGTCGCCGCAGCGGTCGGCGACGATCCAGGTCAACCGGCCGCTGCAGATCGGCGGTACCAAGGTCTTCTTGATCGGGCACGGCTACGCCCCGGTCGTGACCGTGCGAGACGGCACCGGCCGCGTCGTGCTGAGCGGGCCGGTCGTCTTCTTGCCCCGCGACGGCAAGTTCCTCTCGCAGGGCGTCATCAAGGCCGCCGACGCACGGCCGCTGTCGTTCGGCTTTCGCGGGCTGTTCCTGCCGACGGCGGCGTTCGACCCGAAGCGCGGTGGCATCTCGACCTACCCGGCGCCCGACTCTCCTGGGCTGCTGCTCACCTTGTTCTCCGGCGACCTCGGCATCGACAACGGCGTCAGCCAGTCGGTCTACCAGCTGGACACGACGAAGATGAAGCAGGTCGGCGCGCAGGCCATGCGCATCGGCGACGTCTGGGCGCTGCCCGACCACCTCGGCTCGATCTCCTTCGACGGCTACCGGGAGTTCGCCTCCTTCTCCGTCGCGCACGACCCGGGCAAGGACCCGGTCTTCTTCGCCGCGATGGCCGCTCTGACCGGCTTGATGCTGTCGCTGTTCGTGCGCCGCCGGAGGATCTGGGTCCGCGCGACCGCGCAGCCCGGTGGGCGTACGCTCGTCGCGGTCGGTGGCCTCGCCAAGACCGAGGCCGGGGGGCTGGCCGGCGAGGTCGACGACCTGATGGGCCGCCTGCGTGCGGTCGCCCCCGATGTTCCGGACGACCCCGATGTTCCGGACGAGAGGCCCGAGGAGTTCTCGTGAGCACGCAGACCTTCGCCCAGCTGAGCAACGGCTTCGTCTACGGGGCCATGGGTGTCCTCGCCCTCGCGATGTTCGCCTTCGCGGCAGAGCTGGCCTTCGGCACCCGCAGCCGGGTGGGTCGGGCCACGCAGGCGCTCGCGCTCGAGGCGCGCTCGGAGCAGCTGGTCAGCGTCGGGGGCGGAGCCGTGCCCGCAGGGGCGACGGCGGCTGGCGCCACGCCGCCGGATCTTGGCGGTGAACACCAGGAGCGGCGGCAGCGGCGGGCGGACCGGTTCGGTGGCATCGCGGCGTCGCTGACGGTGCTCGGGACGCTGCTGCTCTTCCTCGGTGTGGTCTGCCGCGGGTTCGCCGCGAAGCGCGCGCCCTGGGGCAACATGTACGAGTTCTCCACGACGTGTGCGCTCGTCGTGCTGGTCGTCTTCATCGCGGTGGCGCGGCGCCGGCCGGCCCTTCGCTACCTCGGCGTCTTCGTGGTCGTCCCGGTGCTGCTCACCCTCGGCCTCGCGGTCGCCGTCCTGTACGTACCGGCCGGACCGCTGCTGCCGGCGCTCAAGTCGTACTGGCTGGTGATCCACGTGGCTGCCGCGATCGTCTCCGGTGGGGTGTTCACCGTCGGCGGCGTGGTCACCGGGCTCTACCTCGTGCAGGACTACTGGGAGCGCAAGGGCGTCAGCAACTCCCTGGCCCGCCGGCTCCCGCCTGCCGAGCAGCTGGACCAGTCCTCCTACCGGCTGTTCGCGTTCGTCTTCCCGCTGTGGACCTTCGCGATCGTCGCCGGGGCGATCTGGGCCGAGAACGCGTGGGGCTCGTACTGGAGCTGGGACCCGAAGGAGACCTGGGCCCTGGTCACCTGGGTGGTGTTCGCCGGCTACCTGCACGCCCGCGCGACGGCCGGCTGGAAGGGCCGCAAGGCGGCGATCGTCGCGCTGGTCGGGTTGTCCTGCTTCATCTTCAACTACTTCGGCGTGAACATCTGGTTCACCGGCCTGCACGCGTACGGCGGGCTGCCCAACAAGTAGAGAGCAGGCGAGAGCTGGCTGGCTGCTAGGAGCCGTCTGGGTGCTTGTGGTCGCCCAGGTGGCGCAAGAACTCCGGGTCGTCGTCCGGCGCCAGCGGTCGAGCCTCGCGTCGGGTCGGTGCGACCACGGGCGTACGGCCCTGCATGAACCACGCCACCGGACCCAGCAACGGGACGAGCACCGCGAGGGACCAGCCGGACTTGGACAGCCCACGGATCCGGTCGGCCGGGGTCTGGGCTACGTCGAGCAGCGCCCAGACGCCGAACGTGACGACCGCAAGGAACACGAGCACTTTCAGCACGGCGTCGCCTCCCGTTGGATGGTCCGGCCCTCAGCGTACGTCGATATCGGCAGACCCACTGGTCGGGCCCCGGAGTCGGTTGGGACACAATCTCAGGGTGAAGCGATTCGGCCCGGTCGTCGGCTACACGTCCGCGCGTCTGGTGCTGTTCATCCTCACCGCGATCGTCCTGGCGCTGCTCGGGATGCACGGGGTCGGGCTGCTGCTGGTGGCTCTCCTGGTGTCCGGGCTGCTCAGCTACGTGCTGCTCACCCGGATGCGGGACGCGATGTCGGCGGCCGTCGTGGCGCGCACCGCGCGGACAGCGCCCACGGATCGGGACGGCGGAGCGCGCCCGGTCGGCCGCTTCGCCCGGCTCAGGGCCCGCCTCGACGAGCGCACGCGCGCCGAGGACGAGGCCGACGACGCTGCACGGGCCGGCGACGACCCGGTGGTCTGAGGCCAGCTCCAGCTCAGTGGATCGCGATGCCGATCCCGAGCAGCACCGCGTACCCGAGCTGCAGCCGGCCGGTGTCGCGGAGGACCGCGATGAGGTCGCGACCGGCCGCGCCACCGCTGACGATCCGCACCGGTGGTACGGCCAGCGGGAGGGCGGCGAGGGCGAGCAGGCACCACCAGTGCCGCCCGGCGGCGAGGACGAGCGGTACGACGAAAGGGGTCAGGACCAGCGCGGCGTACAGCCGTCGGGTGGCAGGGTCGCCGATCCGCACCGCGAGCGTGTGCTTGCCGGTCGCGGCGTCGGTGGGGATGTCCCGCAGGTTGTTCGCGACGAGGATCGCGCAGGCCAGGAAGCCGACGGGCACGGCGACGAGCAGCGACACTCCCGTGACACGCCCCACCTGGACGTAGGTCGTCCCGCAGACGGCGACCAGTCCGAAGAAGACGAAGACGAACACCTCGCCGAGCCCCGCGTAGCCGTACGGGCGCGGGCCGCCGGTGTAGAACCAGGCGGCGGCGATCGCCGCGGCGCCCACGGCGACCAGCCACCACGAGCTGGTGACCGCGAGAACGAGGCCGGCCACCGCGGCGACCCCGAACGCGGCGAACGCGGCACGCTTGACCGTCTCGGGCCGCGCCGCGCCGGAGCCGACCAGGCGGAACGGCCCGACGCGTACTGCGTCCGTCCCCCGGATGCCGTCGCTGTAGTCGTTGGCGTAGTTGACGCCGACCTGCAGCGCCAGCGAGACCACCAGGGCCAGCAACGCCTTCCAGCCGACGCCGGACCCCGCGCCGAGTGCAGCACCGGTGCCGACGGCCACGGGTGCGATCGCCGCCGGGAGGGTACGCGGCCGGGCGCCCTCGACCCACTGCGCGGTGCTCGCCACTCTCGTTCAGGTCTCCTTCGTCGGCGGCTGGACCTCGTGCAGCCCAGAGTCTTCCGTGGCCAGGGCGCGCAGGGCGCGGCGGTCCGGCTTCCCGGTGGCCAGCAGCGGGATGGTGGGAACGACGACGAGGCGCGTCGGACGCCAAGTGCTGGGCAGTCGCTCCGCCAGCGCGGCCCGGACCCCCGTGAGGGTGGGGGCAGAGCTCGCGCCCGGCCCGGCGACGACGAGGGCGACGACCTGCTCGCCCCAGGTGGCGTCGGCCACGCCGACGACGGCGCAGGCGGCGATCCCGGGCAGCGCCGCGAGCGCACCCTCCACCACCGCAGGGACGATGTTCTCGCCGCCGCTGATGATGACGTCGTCGGTGCGACCGAGCAGCTGGAGCCGGCCGTCCTCGGCGACCTCGCCGACGTCTCCGGTGATGAAGCCGCCGTCGCGGTCGAGCGCCTCCGCCGTCAGGTCGGGGCGCAGCCGGTAGCCGGAGAACACCGACGGCCCGGCGAGCACCACCCGCCCGTTCGTGTCGATGCCCACCGACGTGCCGTCCAGCGCCCGGCCGTCGTAGACGCAGCCGCCACACGTCTCGCTCATCCCGTACGTCGTGACGACCACGGCGCCGGCCGCCCTCGCCCGCGCGAGCAGCCGGTCCGGTGCGGCCGCGGCACCGAGCAGGATCGCCGAGTACGGCGAAAGGTCGACCCCCGCGTCCAGCAGCCGGGCGAGCTGCGTCGGCACGAGCGAGGTGTAGAGCGGCTGACCCTCGAGCCGCGCCGCGCCGGCGGCAGCCGCCGTGACCGCATCGAAGCCTGCGGCGTCGAAGCCCTCGGACAGGGCGACCCTCGAGACCGTCCCGCCCCCCTCGATCGCACGGACGAGGACCATCAGGCCGGCGACGTGGGTGAGGGGGAGCGCCAGCACCCATGAACCCGCCCCGCCCAGCCGCGCGTGGGTGGCCGCCGCCGACCCGCGGAGCGCGGCCGCGCTGAGCAGCGCCCCCTTGGGCACCCCCGTCGACCCCGAGGTCGGGACCACCAGCGCGACGTCGTCGGACTCGAGCGGCGCAGAGGGGTCGTCCGGCCGCAAGGCCTCGAGCAGCGCCGAGCGCACGCCGGCCGGGCCGGCCGGCAGGGGCAGCAGCGCTGGTCCGGAACCGCCGAGCGCCCCGGCCAGCGCGGACATCCACTCGTCCAGATCGCCCGGCTCGGCGTCGAGCGCACGCAGGACTCGGGGACTCATGGGGGCCCAGCCTAGGGATCGCCGAGCCGCGCCAGCTACGGAGCGCGCGACACACAGCTCGCCCAGCGCTCCCGCGAGACCACCACATGGCCGAGGAAGTCGAGGCCCACCACGGCTGCGGCCTCGTGCAGATGAGTCGTGACCGCCTCGTCCGCAGCACTCGGCTCGACGTCCCCGGTGGGGTGGTTGTGAGCGACCGCGAAGGCCGCCCCGTCGTGCAGGAGGACGGCGGTGAGGATCTCCCGCACGGGCAGCAGGCAGTGGTCGCTGGCACCTTCGGTGATGACGAAGGCGCGGCGGACCCGTAGGACGGCGTCGCACACGATGACGACGGCCCGCTCGCGCCGAGCGTCGCCGAGCCAGAGCCGCGCCACCTCCGCGATGCCGGCGGTGTCCCGGAGCCGTACCCCCTCCGCAGGCGGCCCGATCCGACGGGCGAGGGTGAACGCGGCGACCAGGCGCGACGCCTTCGCCGGACCGACCCCCGACCGGCGCGACAGCACCTCCGGTGCGACCGTGGCCAGCCCTCCTGGCCCGTCGTACTCGATGAGCAGGTCGTGCGCGAGGTCTAGGGCGTTCTGACCGCGGGCACCCGTGCCGAGCAGGACGGCGACGAGCTCGGCATCGGCGAGCGACTCCGAGCCGAGCATCAGCAACCGCTCGCGCGGCCGCTGCGGGGAGGGGATGGCGGACATCGTCCGCTGGGGCTGCGCCATGGCACACGAACGTACGACGGGAGGGGGTGGGGCGATCCCGAGAAGGTGGGACCTGTGGATGGTCGGCGGGGGCGCGGCAGCCCTGTGGACGACCCTCCTAGGGTGGTACCCGTGACCCTCGACAACCCCCCTCGCCTCGACGACGGTGGCAACCCGGCACGCACGACGATCCGTCCCGGCGCCGCCTGGGTGCCCGCCGGGGAGTGGACCGACATCCGCTACGAGACGGCCGACGGCATCGCCAAGATCACCATCGACCGGCCCGAGAAGCGCAACGCCTTCCGGCCGCAGACGCTGTTCGAGCTGCAGCACGCGTTCAACCTCGCGCGCGACGACGACTCGGTGGGCGTGATCGTCCTCACCGGCGCCGGAGACTACGCGTTCTGCTCCGGCGGCGACCAGATGATCCGCGGCGACGACGGGTACATCGGCGACGACGAGGTGGCCAAGAAGGGCATCGGGCGGCTGAACGTCCTCGACCTGCAGATCCAGATCCGGCGTACGCCGAAGCCGGTGGTGGCCATGGTCGCCGGCTACGCGATCGGCGGCGGCCACGTCCTGCACATCGTCTGCGACCTCACGCTCGCCGCCGACAACGCCCGCTTCGGCCAGACCGGCCCCCGGGTCGGCTCGTTCGACGGTGGCTACGGGTCCGGGCTGCTGGCGCGGCAGATCGGGCAGAAGCGGGCCCGCGAGATCTGGTTCCTGTGCCAGCAGTACGACGCGCAGCAGGCGCTGGAGTGGGGCCTGGTCAACGCGGTGGTCCCGATCGCCGACCTCGAGACCGAGACAGTGGCCTGGTGCCGGCGGATGCTCGAGCACTCTCCGCTCTCGCTGCGGCTGCTGAAGGCGAGCCTGAACGCGGCCGACGACGGGCTGGCCGGGATCCAGCAGCTGGCCGGCGACGCGACGCTGCTGTTCTACCTGAGCGAGGAGGCCCAGGAGGGCCGCAACGCCTACCAGCAGCACCGGCCGCCGGACTTCAGCCAGTTCCCCAAGCGTCCCTGATGCCCGCCGGCGTCGCGGCGCCCGTTCCCCTACCCACGCTCGCCGAGCTGCTCGCGTCCTCGTCCGTCGTCCGCCTGGCACTGACCACGCGGTTCCGCGGGATCGACGTGCGCGAGGTGATGCTGCTCGAGGGGCCGGCTGGCTGGGGGGAGTGGGCGCCGTTCCTCGAGTACGGCCCGGCCGAGTCGGCCCGATGGCTGGTGGCTGCGGTCGAGGCCGGCTGGGGCAGCTGGCCCGGCCCGCTGCGCGACTCGGTACCGGTCAACGTGATCGTGCCGGCGGTCGACCCCGCGCGGGCTGCGGATCTCGTACGTACGTCGGGGGGCTGCCGCACCGCCAAGGTGAAGGTGGCCGAACCGGGGCAGACGCTCGCCGACGACGTCGCCCGCGTGGCTGCTGTCCGCTCCGCCCTCGACGAAGGCGGTCCGGACGGCCGCCTGCGGATCGACGCGAACGGCGGCTGGGACGTCGCCGCCGCCGCCACGGCGCTCGCCGAGCTCGCCGGCTTCGGGCTCGAGTACGCCGAGCAGCCGTGCGCCACCCTGGCGGAGCAGGCCGAGCTGCGCCGGAGCACCGACGTCCCGCTCGCTGCCGACGAGGGCGTCCGGAAGGCTGCGGACCCCGAGCAGGTGGCCGGCCTGCGTGAGGCGGCCGACCTCGTGGTCCTCAAGGTCGCGCCGCTCGGGGGCATCCGCGCGGCGCTGCGCGTGGCCGAGGCGGCGGGCCTCCCGGCCGTCGTGTCGAGCGCCCTGGACACCTCGGTGGGGCTCGCGGCCGGAGTCGCCCTCGCCGCGGCACTCCCTTCCCTCCCGTACGCGTGCGGGCTGGGGTCCGGCCGCCTCTTCGCCTCGGACGTGGTGCGCACCCGCCTGCTGCCGGTCGACGGCGCCCTGCCCGTGACCCGACCGGCTCCCGACCCTGAGCTGCTGGCCACGCTCGCCGCCCCCGCCGACCGCGT
Source organism: Actinomycetes bacterium (assembly GCA_036770165.1). GTDB lineage: Bacteria > Actinomycetota > Actinomycetes > Prado026 > Prado026 > JANYIP01. The sequence goes on from DAIPJR010000045.1 coordinate 10,958, forward strand.
CGCGTGGTGGCGATCGCGGCTGGCCTCCACGTACGAGAGCATGGCGACGTCATGACGCCGTCCTCAGAACCGCTCGCCGCCCCGACCGCGGCACCGTCCGTCGCGCTCGCGCGCGTGCTCGTCGACGAGCTCGTCCGCTGCGGCCTGCGCGAGGCGGTGCTGGCACCGGGCTCGCGATCGGCGCCGCTCGCGTTCGCCCTGCACGAGGCCGATGTCGCAGGGCGCCTGCGGCTGCACGTACGGGTCGACGAGCGCTCGGCCGCGTTCCTCGCGCTGGG
>DAIPJR010000046.1:0-11231 GCA_036770165.1 Actinomycetes bacterium
AGGACGGCTGAAGTGTCAGCGGCCGCCTGGCCGATGGCGGCGGCTTCCAAGCCGGTGACGTGAAGGGCGCCGTCGTCGGACCGCGCAACGGTTGCACCCCGCAGTCGAAGCGCCTCGGTCAGCGCGGCACCGTCGGGGGTTCGTACCAGGACTGCCTTGTTGCCCGCCTGCGAGACGAAGTCGGCGACCGTGGTGTCGGCGATGAGCCGCCCCCGGCCGATGACGATCAGGTTGTCAGCGGTCAGCGCCATCTCCGCCATGAGGTGGCTGGACACCAGGATCGCCCGACCTTCCGCCGCAAGAGCCTTGAGCAGGTGGCGCACCCAGATGATGCCCTCGGGGTCGAGGCCGTTCACCGGTTCGTCGAGGAGCAGCACGCGCGGGTCGCCGAGCAGCGCGCAGGCGATCCCGAGCCGCTGGCCCATGCCGAGCGAGAACGTCTTGGTCCGCTTCCTGGCGACGGACTCCAGCCCGACCATGGCCAGCGCCTCATCGATCCGGCGACGGTCGATGCCGTTGCTCTGCGCGAGGAAGAGCAGGTGGTTGTACGCGCTCCGGCCCGGATGCACGGCCTTGGCCTCGAGCAGGGCGCCCACATGGGTCAGCGGGGCGCGGTCGTGCGCGTAGCGGTGTCCGTCGATGGTGACCGTGCCACCGGTAGGCCGGTCGAGCCCGACGATGGCTCGCATGGTGGTCGACTTCCCTGCCCCGTTGGGTCCCAGGAAGCCGGTCACCTGTCCCGGCTGCACGGTGAAGGAGAGGTCGTCCACCGCGAGAACGTCCCCATACCGCTTGCTCAAGCCCTTGACCTCGATCATGGGTCTCGCTCTCGTCTCGTCGTCACGGCGTCGTGTCGCTTCACGATGCCACGCGGCGCCCGCTTCCCGCGCCAGGGATCGCCCTGACCTCGACCCTGAGCAAGCCCTGAGCGAGCAGTCGCTGACGTCCGGGCAGGTTACGCCTTCGCCTTCCGGCCGAAACCCGGGACGAAGCGCGGGGTACGGGCGCAGTAGGCGCGATAGCCCGGGAACCGCTCCGCGAGGTGTCGCTCCTCCCATCGAGCCTTGGCGTTGATCAGCACGACCAGCAGCAGGCAGACCGACGCCGTCAAGGGGCTGCCCGAGACGAGCGAGCGGGCCAGGGCGAACAGCAGCAGGCCGGTGTAGATCGGGTGCCGCACGAACCGGTACAGCCCACCCGTCCGGAGCACGGCACGAGCGTTCGGCAACGGCACCGCGGTAAGGCCCCGGCCGAGCGAGGCGGCCGCGACGACCATGAGCAGGATCCCGACGACCTCAGCGCCCTCGGCCACACGAGCGACCACGACGGGGACCGTCCACGTGCTCCCACCCGGGGACAGCACGATCAGCCCTAGCAGGACGAACTGGCCCGCGACCAGCAGCCAGGAGGTGCGACGGGCAGGCACGGTCAGCCGACGACCGCCGCGAGCACGGCCTTGAGCCTGCCCGCAGCCTCGTCGACGACCGGCTCCAGGGCCGGATTGCCGGAGATGCTCACCATGCTCATCGGGTCGATGGCTTCGACGACCGTGCCACGGTCGGTCTGACGGACGACGACGTTGCAGGGCAGCAGCAGGCCCACCGACGCCTCGGCCTGCAGCGCCCGGTAGGCCAGCGGTGGGTTGCAGGCCCCCAGGATCAGGTACGGCTCCAGGTCGGCATCCAGCTTGGCCTTCATCGTCGCCTGCACGTCGATCTCGGTCAGCACGCCGAACCCCTGGTCGGCCAGGGCGCTGCGTACCGCTGCGACGACGTCGATGAAGGGCCGGTCGACGACGACAGCCATGCTGTAGCTCACGGGGGTTCTTCCTGGCTCAGATCGAGCCGACGCGACCGGAACGGTCGACGACCTGGCCGCCGGCGGCGGACCAGGCGCTCATCCCGCCGGACAGGTTGACGGCGTCGTAGCCCATCGAGATCAGTGCCTTGGTCGCGGACCGGGAACGGTTCCCGCTGCGACAGACCACGACGACCTGCTGCCCGCCGCGTACCTTCTTCGAGGCCTCGCTGATCCGGCCCAGCGGGAGGTGAGCGGCCTGCGGGGCATGGCCGGCGTTCCACTCGACGCTCTCGCGGACATCGAGCAGGACGGCACCTTGGCGCACGAGCTCTCGTGCACCGGCTGCGTCAACGCCCGGCACCTTGGCGAACATGCCCATGAACCCCATCGCGGTCTCCCTGGCTCGGTGTCACGAATCATACCCCAGGGGGTATGTCGAGCCGAACGTGGCTGCGGAGCAGCCGACCGACGTCCACGGGTCGGGTCAGAGGGCGCCGAGGCCGTTGGGGGTGCCGTTGCCGGTAGGGCCGTCGTATCCCTTGACCCCGTTGCAGAGGTAGTCGCCGCCGCAGAAGCCGTTCGATCCGCCGACGACGTCGCGCAGGGCGCCGGTGTGGGCGTAGATGCGCTGGGCCGTGTCCAGCTGCGTCGGGTTGCCGGCGAGGCCGATCATGGCCGAGATCAGCGGGGTGGCAAGGCTGGTGCCGCCGACGACGATCCATCCGTCGGGTACGCCGAACACCAGCGGCAGCTCGTACGTGTCGTACACCGCGAGGCCCGTGTTGGGGTCGGCGAGTGCGGAGATGTCGGCGGTCGTGCGCATGAGGCAGTGGGCGTCCTTCTGCCATGCCGGTTTGGTCATCCAGGCGGAGCAGCCGCTGGACGCGCCGTCCCACGCGCTGTGCGCCCACGTGCTGCCGGTCTTCGTCACGGTGGTGCCGCCGACAGCGATGGACCGGGTGGCGTCGGCGGGGAAGGTCGCCGGCCCGAAGCCGGTGTCGCCGGTGGCGACGACCATCGCGACGTGGGGATGGTCGTAGTAGGCGGACTGTGCCGCGAGGACCCCGTTGTACTCGGGGCCGCCGTAGGAGTTGGACACGATCTTCGCGCCGAGCGTGACGGCCTCGTTCACCGCGGTGCCAAGGTCGTCGAAGCTGTTGCTGTCGGCCTCGACGAGCAGGATCTTGCAGCGCGGGCAGGCCGCCGAGACGGCGTCGAGGTCGAGGGAGATCTCCAGCGCCCAGCCGGGATCCGGCGCGGGGGCCGTGTGCCCACCGCGCTCGTTGACCTTGCGCAGGCAGCCGTTGCCGGTGGTGCACGCCGGCAGCTTCCAGGCCGAGCGGTACGCGGCCAGGTCAGCGGCGGCGTGGGGGTCGTCGAACGCGTCGACGATGGCGACGGTCTGACCGCTCCCCCGCGTGGTGTCGATGCCGTAGATGCTCTTGATGTCCGCGGGCCCGTACCCCGACGTGGGACCGGCGACAGCCGCCTTGGCCCTCGAGGTCAGCAGCGCCAGGCACGCGGCATGCCCCGGGGTGGGGGCACTGCACGCTCGCACGTTGACCGGACCGGGAGCCGCCTGCGGCGCCGCCCCGGCTGGGACGGCGACGAGGAGCAACGGGCTGACTGCGGCCGCGGTCATGGTGACCAGCCGGAGGCGGGGGCGGGTCACTTGGACTCCTCGGAGACGACGAACGAGGCGGTGGTGGTCTGCACGATCTGGCCGCCGGCGGCATCGGTGCCGCTGACGCGCAGGTCGACCGGGGCGCCGGCCTCGGCGGCAGTGGTGGTGAGCGCGAAGCGATAGCGACCACCTCCAAGCGAGGTGGCCGGCAGGGTCGTCCACGAGCCGGCGCCGAACCGCACCTGGACGCTCCCGGAGGTGATCGCCGAGCTCACGGCGCCCTGGATGTGCCCCAGGGTCAGTGCGATCGTGGACGACCCGATCGGTACCGCTCCGTACAGGTTCACCGGCAGCCGGACGTCGGCCTGAAGCAGGGCCGGCACCGTGCACGAGGGTGCCAGCAGGCAGAACCACGACCCGGGCATCGCCCCGCCGCCGCTGCCCGCGGACCGGAAGGTGAGCTCGGTACGGGTCGCGAGGGACTGGAAGGCTCCGCTGGGCACGCGGTTGACGTCGTCGATCACCTGGTACGTGGCGGTGCTCGCCGGCACCGGGAACACGCCACCGGCACTGTCCGGCTGGTCGGCCAGCAGCACGCCGTTGCGGTAGAGCCGGAACCTCGTGACCGGGGTGCCGTCCGCCGACGGCGTCAGGTCGATCTCATGACCGAGGGTGGTGTCGGTGACCGGCAGCAAGACAAGCTGCAGGCTGGTGGCGGTGCGGCACACCGGGCAGGCGAACAGTCCGGCGGGGTAGCCGTCCGTGGCGTAGGGAACGCCGGCTGCCAACGGGTTGCGCTCCCAGTCCACGGCGCTGGATGTCCCGCCCCTGGCGAGTCGCAACCCGTCGTTGACCGCTCCGGCGAAGGGGTCTGTCAGCGAGCCTTCGTTCGGCAGGAGCAACGCGGCCCAAGCCCCGGACGGCAGCGCCTGCACGTACTCGACCCGGCGGGTGGGCAGGTCCAGGGGCAGCAGGTTGATGTTCGTGCCGAGCTGGAACGGGAAGAACGGCCCCCGGCCGAACCCACCCTGATGAGTCGCCGCGTCGCTGAAGTACCGAGCGTCCACGGTGGCCAGGCTCCCGGCGGTGACGACGTGAGCTTGGTTGGCGGGCACCCCGCTGCTCGGGAAGGCGAGATCGTAGGTGTAGCCCGGACCTGGAGCGGGCGGCGACGCCAACGACCATGACGCGATCGAGTTCAGGGTGCCCAACGACGCTGCGGGGGGGCGCACCGGCGCGGTGCGGATGCTGAACCCGCCGGGCACGCCGATGCCGAACTGCGCCGCGCTCAGACCGGTAGCGTCGGCACGATCCCATTCCCAGGTCTCGCTGACCGTCGCGGCCGGTCGGGGCACACGGACCGACAGGGCCGACGTCGCCGAGCGGGCGTCCAGCGTCAGTGTCTGGTTCATGCCCTTGACGACGTAGCTGTCGAAGGGCACGACCGACGACGTCCCGGTCAGCCCGGAGCTGTCGAACGTGTCGATGTCCACGAGGCCGGCGTAGGTGCCCAAGGGGACGCTGACCCGGGCCTGCCCGTCGACCACCTCGACGAAGGCGTTGAACTTGGTCGGGTCGTCGACGCTCAGCACCTGGACGACCGTGAACGGTACGGGTGCCCCCGTGCCGTCCAGGACGTTGATGATCAGGGTGCGCATCGGGAACGCCGGCACCGCCACGGGCGGGGAGGCGGCGATGTCAGCAGACACCCGGCCCACTCCCGCGAACAGCGCCGGCTGGCTCGGCCAGCCGTGTGCGGCGTCAGCGAGGTACTGGCTCGCCAGCGCCGCGCCGAAGGCCTTGGCCGAAGCCGGGGTCAGGTAGCCGCGCTCCACGCCTGCGGACGACGAGGTCATCGTCACTCCCGGCAGCACGGGTGCGCGACCTCCGGTGAAGGTCAGCGCCACCGGCAGCCGGGCCGAAGCCCCGGCCTTGACCAGTGCGGTGACGTCGAACAGCCCCGGGTCCAGGTAGCGGCCGAGGTACGGCCGAGCGATCGCCGGGATCACGTACTCGTCACCGCCGACCTCGACCGTCGATGACACGGCAGCGACCCCGGACTGGGTGGCTCTCAGCACCGCCACGACGGGCCGGCCGGACCGCCCGGTCGACACGAGGACCCGCTCGCCGGTCACCAGCGTCGCCTCGCCAGAGACAGCCGTGGCAAGAGCCGGCGCAGCACCAGCGGGAGCCGGGCCTGCGGACGCGACACCAGCCGACGTGACCGCCGACGCGACGAGCACGGCGACGGCTGCAGCAGGAGCCAAGAACTTGCGCACGGCGAACCCCCGTTCACGTGGGCCCGGTCGCCCACGACGACAGTAGGGGACCGGATGCGCCCGCGTCGGCAACCACGAGCCAGGACCCGGAACGGCCCCGCTCTGGGCACTCTGAGTGAGCACCGTTTCACGCTGGGTACGCGGATGCGGCTCGCACGAGCGAGGCTCCCCCCGGCGTACGGTGTCGAGGTGCGAGTGCTCCGTCGCTCCGGCCGGGACCTGGCACTGCTGGCTCTCGGCCTCGCGCTGCTGGCGGCAGCGCTGGTCCCGATCCTGCTGGGCCGACCGAGGCTCCTCGAGCCCATCGACCTCGTGGTCTACCGGACTGCGGGGCGCGCGGCACTGCACGGGTGGTCGCTGTACGCGCCGTCCTTCCTCGCCCACTCGGGCGGGCACCTGCCGTTCACGTACCCGCCGTTCGCGGCGATCGTGCTGGTCCCGCTCGCGATCCTGCCGCTCGGCGCGGACTACGTGCTGTGGTCGGCGATGTGCCTGGTGGCCCTGTGGGCGTTGGTCCGTCTGTCCTTCGGACGCCTGCTGGCCAGATGCCCGGCTCGCTTCCGCGTCCTCGTGGTGCTCGGTCTGACCGCGGCCGCCGCCCTCACCGTCCCGGTCGCCGAGCACCTGACGCTGGGCCAGGTCGGGATCCCGCTCACCCTGCTGTGCGTCGCCGACGTCTTGCCCGCTCGCACCCGATGGCCGCGCGGCCTCCTCGTCGGGGTAGCGACGGCGATCAAGCTGACCCCGGGCTTGTTCGTCGCGTACTTCCTCCTCACCAGGCAGTGGCGTGCCGCCGCGACGTCAGCGGCGACGACGGCTGCGGCATGGCTCGTGGCCGCTGCCGTCATGCCGGCCGGCTCGTGGCGGTACTTCGTCGGCGGCGTCGGCTTCGACCCGAGCCGCGCCGGCGCCGTGACCGAGGTGGCCAACCAGTCGCTGTGGGGCACCACCCATCGGTGGTGGGGCTCGGCGGGCGAGCTCCCATGGCTGTGCCTGGCGCTCGCTGTCCTTGTCGTCGGGCTGCACCGCGCTCGGCTGGCGGAGCGGTCCGGCAACCGTCTCGCGGCCGCCTCGCTGGTCGGGGTGACCAGCCTGCTGGTGTCCCCCGTGTCGTGGATGCACACCGCGGCGTGGCTGGTGCCCGCCCTCGCAGCTCTGGTGGGTGACGGCCGTCGGCTTCGCCGCGCCGTGGCCGCGCTCGCCGTGTGGGTCGTGCTCCTGCTGCTCGTGCCGCACCCGGCTCCTTCGGTGGCCACCGGACTCGACGGCTGGTACGTGAAGTTCGTCCTGCACGAGTCGCTGGTCTACGTGTACCTCGCGATCCTCTTCCTGCTCCCGGTAGGAGATCAGCGACGCGCGAGGATCCGGTACCCGTCGATGGTGACGGCCAGGGTGTAGTCCCTGGCGAGGATCCGCGTCAGCAGGCCGCTCGGGTCCACCGTCCGCGGGCTCTGGAAGACGACGACGTAGCGGGGGCCGGCGTTCGACGCGAGCCAGCGTCCGAGCATGGGCAGTGCCCCGGGGACGTGCTGCACCGGCTCGTACCACAGGTACGGGTAGCCCGTGCCGCGACCGGAGTCGAGATAGGTCTCGGCCGCGCCCACGAAAGCGAACACCTGGCCGGCGACGGGGTCATGAGCGCGAAGCCAGTCGGCGATCGCTGTGTCGGCCGCCTGCCTGCGGTCACCGGTGAGCAGCACGGGTCGAGACGCCGCCGGACGGGCGAGGACGACCACCTGACCGACGACCGGGATCAGCACAGCGGCGGCCAGCGCCGTGATCGCGACCCGGCGAAGACGCCGGTCCATTTGGGCGATCGAAGGAACCGCCGAAGCAGCCAGGACCGAGAGCGGAGCAACCGCCTGCACCCAGTAGTGCGGATGACCGAACGGGCCGGTCGCTGCCGCCAGGACCGCTGCCGCGAGCCACACCGGCACCGGCCACAGGCGCCGACCCTGCCGCACCAGCAGCACCGCCGCGACGGTCGCCGCGACCAGGAGCCCGAGCAGGTCGGGCAGCACGTGCCGTATGGACGAGGCGAGCTGTCCGGCGCGGTGCCCCAGAGACTGGGACTGCGCCACCTGCGCCTGGAACGCGACGACGGCGTACCAGGCGCGGCTCCAGCCGGTCGCAGCCCCCCAGGCCACGGCGAGCACCAGAGGAACGGCGGCACCGACCGACGAGGCGACGAGCGCACGCGGGCGTCGGGTGCGCACGGCATGGGCGACGGCGACGGCGAGGACCGCGACCAGCGCGTCGATGGCCGACTGCTTGACGAGCGGCGCTGTGCCGGCCAGCACCCCCGCGAGCAGCAGCCACCCGGTGCTACGCCGCCGTGCTCGCTCCCCCTGTCGCTCCGCTGATCGCTCCCCCTGTCGCCACATCACCGCGACGGCGACGCCCCAGGTACCCACGGCGGAGGCCAGCAGCTCCCCGTTGAGCTGGTACCCCTCGACGAACGGTCCCGCGAGGACGACCCCGGCCAGCAGGCCGGCGACCAGCCCGGCGCGCGGTCCCGCAAGCGTGCGGGCGCAGGCGCCAGCGCCCAGCGCGACCACCATGGCTGCGAGCACCGCTGCGAGCCGCAGCGCGATCGGCGAGTACGACAGGTCGGTGATCCAGCGGAAGACCAGCATCAGGGCCGGCGGGCGGTCCACCCAGGCCGCAGTGGTGTACAGCTGCGCCCCCGCCGCCCAGCGGTGGGCGACGTAGGCATAGCCGCCCTCGTCGGGATCCAGGGGGAGCCCCAGAAGGGGCACCCGGACGACCGCGGTCGTCACGGCGACGATCGGGACCCAGCCCCACCGAGCCGCCCACCTGCTCGTGGCCAGATGCGACGCCCGTGCAACCGGTCCGCCGAGAGCAGCCTCCAGGTCGACGACCTCGAGCCGGTCGACCACCGACGGACCAGCAGCCGGCGGGTCGAGGATCATGCGGCCTCGCTTCGCGTTGCGGCCTTGGCAGAAGGCCGGCCGGTCGGTCGCCGAACACGGTACGACGGTCCAGGTGAACCCCAGGCAAAGCGGAAACATGGGCCGTCGCCGAGACCCGCAATGACGTTCCTGCCCGTACGAGCGACGTATCGTTTGCGCGGTGGCAGGGATGACAGCGAGCGACGTGCGAGCGTGGGCCACGACACCAGGAGCGCTGCGCGTCCCCCAGATCACGGCCCTGTTCTGGATCATCAAGGGCCTGTCGACCGCGATGGGCGAGTCGACCTCCGACTACCTCGTGCACGTCATGCCGCCGGTCGCCGCGGTGCTGCTCGGGTTCGTCGCTTTCGTCGTGTCGCTGCTGCTCCAGCTCCGGATGGGTCGGTACGTCGCGTGGACCTACTGGCTGACCGTGGTGCTGGTGGGCACCTTCGGGACCATGGCCGCCGATGTGCTGCACGTGGGGCTCGGCGTGCCCTACACGGTCTCCAGCATCCTGTACGCGGTCGTGCTGGCCGCGATCTTCCTGGCCTGGTCACGGACCGAGCACACGTTGTCGATCCACAGCATCGATCGGCCGGCTCGCGAGCTGTTCTACTGGGCGGCGGTCGTGGCCACCTTCGCCATGGGCACGGCGCTGGGGGACTTCACCGCGTACACGCTGCATCTCGGGTACTTCCCCTCGGCGATCATCTTCGCGGCAGTCATCGTCGTGCCGGCCGCTGGCTTTCGCTGGGCGCACTGGAACGCGGTGTTCTCCTTCTGGTTCGCCTACGTCGTCACGCGCCCGCTGGGCGCCTCGATCGCCGACGGGCTCGCCAAGCCGCCGTCGGCCAAGGGGCTCGGGCTCGGCAGCGGCTGGGTGGCGCTGGCCTTCGGCCTGGTCATCGTCGCGCTGGTGGCCTACCTCTCCCGCGCCGACGCGGACGTTCAGCCAGCGCCTCGCGAGGCGGGCTGACGTGCGAGGCCGCTTCGTACTCATGACCGTGGCGTTCCTCGCCGTCCTGATGGTCGCCACCGGCGCGGATGCGTCGCCCGGCCCGGTCCGGCGCTATGGGGAGGTCTGGTCGCCGCCGCTGAACCTGCCGTCGAACTACCAGCCCTGCTGCCCGAGTGCAGCTGCCTTCACGACGCTCCCGTTCACGATGGACGTCGGGGCGGCGCAGGAGGCGATCCTGACCGTACGGATGCGGACCAACTGGGCCGACAGCAAGGCTCTTGACCACACTCCGAACATCATCCAGCAGGGCCGCTTCGTCGCGTCGGTCGAGCTCAAGATCTCGATCCACAGCGGCCCGCTGCCCGGCGACCACCATGCACAGTGCCGCATCGCCGGCCTCGGCGGCGGTGTCATCGACGCGCAAGGTCCGAAGAGCATCGACATCGCCGACGGCCGCTGGCACACCGTCACCTGCATCAAGTACCGAGACGGCGTCGGCGGCAGCAGCGTCCAGGTCCTGGTCGACGCCGTGGCCGGCCCCCTGTTCACGAGCAGCACGCCGGTCGGGAACGTGACGGGGACCGGAGGCGTCGACCTCGGCGGTCAGGGACCCGTCGCCAACAAGGACTCCATCGATGGCGAGTACGCGTCGGTCAGCTACACGGTCGCGTAGGAACGGCGGCGGTGCTGCGGCACTACGGCTTCGGCGTGCGGCCCTCGCGCGGGTCGTGCTGCTCGATCTTGTCGCGCACGAGCTTGAGTCCCTTGGCGCTCTCGCGCTGAACCTTGCGCTGGACCCTGCGTGCGGCCCGCAACGCCGGGTGTCGCTGTCGTCTTGCCGGCGCCCCGACGCCACCGGCGGCCGCCGCCACCAGACGTGGGTCGCTCTGGGCGAACCTGTTCTCCATCAACAGCTGATGCGTCGCGAGCAGCCGCTCCGTATTGGTGGCCGCGCTCGCCTGGACGATCGGGCGCCGCAAGATGTAGCCGAACTCGTTGCTTCCCTTCACGTCCGTGACCGTCACGAGCTCGACCATCTCGAAACCGATGTCCAGCTGATCGACCGCGTAGCGGAGCACCGGGAAGAACGTCGACTCGGTCCAGCAGTGCACGTGGATCGACCGGGCACGTTCGCGGGCCACTCGCTCGGCGAGCTCGGTGCCCGTACCGGTGAAGCTCCGCACGACGCGCAGGTAGTCCTCGACGTGGGCGTCGTCCACCTCGCGGACCTTCGCGTCGTACTCCGCGACGAGGTGCTCGAGGGTGGTGGGCTCGCGCAGCCGGTCCGACGTGATGGTCATGTCCGGCAGCAGGAGCAGCAGGACCCCGCCGGGCCGAAGGACCCGATGGGAGTCCTCGAGCAGGGCCAGCGGGTTGGCCACGTGCTCGAACACGTGGCTCGCGATCACGAAGTCCTGGCTCTGGTCGCCAAGCATGCCCAGCAGCTCTGCGTCGAGGTCGGCCACCACGTCGGTCGTCGGGAACTCCGCCTTGTCTCCCAGCTCGGGGAACAGCTCGCGGTTCTCCTTGGGCACCCACCGGTCCAGGTACTTCACCGAGGTGCCCGGAAGCACGATCACGTACGGGTGGTGGCCCGGCCCGAGCTCGATCCCCTCGCCCCGAAGGTGGCGCGACAGGTTGAGCCGGATCTTGTC
>DAIPJR010000235.1:0-3571 GCA_036770165.1 Actinomycetes bacterium
GTCGCCTGGATCCAGCGGGCGTGGAACAGGCCGGCCAGACCGGTCGTGACGAGGACGGTGACGAGGCGCTCGCTGCGCTCGGCGATACCCACGTTAGCGGTCATCCCGAGCCCCTCGGCCCGCGCCTTCGCGTACGAGACGACCGCTCCGCCGATCAGGCAGACCAGGGTGACCCCGGCGAGCCACGGGTCATGCCCAGGGCCGGCGAACCAGAGCAGCAGGGCACCGAAGACCGACGCGTCGGCCACGCGGTCGAGCGTCGAGTCGAGGAAGGCTCCCCAGCTGCCCGAGCGGCCGGACAGGCGGGCCATCGTCCCGTCGAGCGTGTCCGAGAACACGAAAGCGGTGATCACCAGCGTGCCGATGAAGAAGTGACCCCGCGGGTAGAACACGAACGCCGCCGTCGAGACGCCGATCGTGCCGATCCAGGTGATGACGTCGGGGCTGACGCCGAGCGCCAGCAGCGCACGCGCAAGGGGCGTGAGCAGCCGGTTGAAGAACGCTTTGGCGTACCGGGCGAGCATCGTGGTCTTCCGTGCGGCGGACTCGACCAGGTGGGTACCCGCGAGCGGTGTCAGCCTACCGAGGGTCGGGCTTGTGCCGGGGACGCGTGAGGGGAAGGCTGGCGGCCGGACGCTCAGCACGGGCTGAACCCTCGGCACGGGCTGAACCTCGACACTGGCTGAACCTCGATGAGGAGGCAGTACCCATGGCGACGAACGCTCCGGCAGGCCCCGGCAGGGTGGCGACGGTCGAGCAGCCCGACAAGATCCGCAACGTCGTGCTGGTCGGCCACACAGGAGCCGGGAAGACCACGCTCGTGGAAGCCCTGCTGGCCGCCTCGGGGACCATCAGCCGGGCCGGTCGGGTCGAGGACGGCTCCACGGTCAGCGACTTCGACGAGGCCGAGCAGCGACAGCAGCGCTCGGTCTCGCTGGCGCTCGCCCCCCTCGAGTGGCAGGGCGTCAAGGTCAACCTGCTGGACACGCCGGGCTACGCCGACTTCGTCGCCGACCTGCGGGCCGGGCTCCGCGCGGCCGATGCGGCCCTGTTCGTCGTGTCCGCGGTCGACGGCGTCGACGGCTCGACCCGCCTGCTCTGGGAGGAGTGCGCCTCCGTCGGCATGCCGCGCGCGGTCGTCGTCACGAAGCTCGACCACCAGCGCGCCGACTTCGACGAGACGGTCGCCGTCTGCCAGCGGGTCTTCGGCGAGGGCGTGCTGCCGGTCTACCTGCCCATGGCCGCCGACGACGGCTCCCCCGCCGGGCTGCTCGGGCTGCTCTCCCAGCGGGTGTTCGACTACTCGGGCGGTACGCGAGTGGAGAAGGCACCGGAGCCGGAGCACCTGCCGCTCGTCGAGGGTGCCCGGGGTGCGCTGATCGAGGGGATCATCTCGGAGTCCGAGGACGAGAGCCTCATGGACCGTTACCTGGGCGGGGAGGAGATCGAGATCGCCACGTTGATCGACGACCTCGAGACCGCCGTCGCCCGTGGGACGTTCTACCCGGTGCTCGCCGTGTGCCCGCCCACCGGCCTCGGCATGACCGAGCTGCTCGAGGTGATCGTCAGCGGCTTCCCGTCGCCGCTCGAGCACCACGTACCTCCCGTCACGGACCTGTCCGGGAAGCCGCGCGGACCCCTGTCCTGCGACCCCGAGGGTCCGCTGCTCGCCGAGGTCGTCAAGACGACGACCGACCCGTACGTCGGTCGGATCAGCCTGCTGCGGGTGTTCTCCGGCACGCTGCGGCCCGACATGGTCGTCCACGTGTCAGGTCATGCGGCGACGTTCACCGGCGAGGGGCACTACCACGGGCACGGCCACGAGGACCACGACGTCGACGAGCGCATCACCGCCCTGTCGTCGCCTCTCGGCAAGGCCCAACGGACCGTCAGCGCATGCGTGGCGGGTGACATCGTCGCCGTGGCCAAGCTCACCCGCGCCGAGACCGGCGACACGCTCTCGTCGAAGGACGACCCCCTGCTGATGGAACCGTGGATGATGCCGGACCCCTTGCTGCCGGTCGCCATCGTGGCGCACGCCAAGGCTGACGACGACAAGCTGTCGCAGGGCCTGCAGCGGCTCGTCGCCGAGGACCCGACGCTGCGGCTGGAGAACAACTCCGAGACCCACCAGCTGGTGCTGTGGACCATGGGCGAGGCCCACGTCGACGTGCTGCTGGACCGGCTCCGCGGCCGCTACGGCGTGGCCGTCGACAGCGTGCCGCTCCGGGTCTCGCTACGCGAGACCTTCGGCGAGCCGGCCAAGGGGCACGGGCGGCACGTCAAGCAGTCCGGCGGGCACGGGCAGTTCGCGGTCTGCGATGTCGAGGTCGAGCCGCTCCCCCAGGGCTCGGGCTTCGAGTTCGTCGACAAGGTGGTCGGCGGGGCTGTCCCGCGCCAGTTCATCCCGTCGGTCGAGAAGGGTCTGCGTACGCAGATGGAACGCGGCGTCGCCGCCGGCTACCCGGTGATCGACATCCGGGTGACCCTCGTCGACGGGAAGGCCCACTCCGTCGACTCCTCTGACATGGCGTTCCAGACCGCCGGTGCGCTGGCGCTCAAGGACGCGGCCCAGTCGGCCACCGTCCTCATGCTGGAGCCGGTCGACGAGGTCACGGTCCTGGTCGCGGACGAGTACGTCGGCGGCGTGATGAGCGACCTCTCCGGACGCCGCGGTCGCGTGGGTGGCACCGAGCCGATCGGCGCCGGCCGTACCCTCATCCGCGCCGAGGTACCGCAGCTGGAGATCACCCGTTACGCCATCGACCTGCGTTCCATCTCGCACGGTACGGCGACCTTCACTCGGGCGTACGCGCGGCACGAGGCCATGCCGCCGCAGCTGGCCCAGAAGATGCAGGCCGACTAGCTCGACGGTCCCCTGGCTAGGCGGCGCCAGCGACCTCCGCTGGCTGAAACCGGGGCCAGTTGGCCCGCATCCCGGCCAAGCGGCGTCCGTTTCGGCCAAAGGGGGGCGCAGGCGGCGGGCAACGGGGTGGTGCGGCCTACCAGGCGGCGGCGACGAGGGTGCGGGTCTCGGCGAGCAGCTGGGGCAGCACCTTGGTGATGGCGATGATCGGCATGAAGTTGGAGTCGCCGCCCCACCGCGGGACCACGTGCTGGTGCAGGTGGGCGGCGATGCCCGCGCCGGCCACGCCGCCCAGGTTCATGCCGACGTTGAAGCCCTGGGCGTTCGACGCCGTGCGCAGGGCGCGGATCGAGAGCTTGGTATAGTCGGCCAGTTCGGCGGTCTCGCCCTCGTCCAGCTCCGTGTAGTCGGCCACGTGCCGGTACGGGCAGACCAGGATGTGGCCGCCGTTGTAGGGGTACAGGTTCAGCACCGAGAACACCAGCCGCCCGCGCGCGACGATCAGCCCCTCCTCGTTGCTGAGCCTCGGCGCGCGGCAGAACGGGCAGCTCTCCCCCTCGCCGGACCCGGACGGCTTGTTCTCGCCCTTTAGGTAGGCCATCCGGTGCGGCATCCACAGCCGCGCGAACGTGTCCGGGATGCCGACGCCGGTCTGGGGCCAGGTCACCCCAGATCCTGAGTCATTGGCTCCTGAGTCATCGGTCA
>DAIPJR010000236.1:0-3569 GCA_036770165.1 Actinomycetes bacterium
GTGCCGTCGGCGCCACGGCTCCGGCTTCCGCACCTGCGGCCGGCCGGACGGCCGTGGGGAGCGACGGCGCGCTCGTACGGTGCAGCGAGACGACGGCGAGGGCGACGAGGATCACGGCGGCCAGGGCTGCTGCGGTCCAGAGGAGGGGGCGCTTGGTGTCGATCGCGATCGTGCGCGGTCCGCATGCGGTGGTGGTCATGGCGAGCTCCTTGCGGGGAGAGGTGGCCACCGGTCGGTGGTTGTCGAGGAATCTCGCAACCCGTGGTGGCAATCCGATGGCGACCCGGTGCAATTCCGGTCGCAGCCGTCAGCGCGAGAAGCGCACGACCCCGGACGGGAGGACCGCGAGCGTCACCGGGCGGTCGTGCGGCTCGGCGGGCACGCGGTCCAGCAGCTCGCCCTCGTACAGCAGTGCAGCCACAGGGGTTCCCTCGGTGACCCGGACCAGCGCGCGGTCGTACGAGCCGCCGCCCTGGCCGAGCCGTGCCCCGCTCTTGTCGACGGCGAGGGCGGGTACGAGGAGCAGCGCCGCGTCGGACACGGCATCGACACCGAGGCGCTCGCCCACCGGTTCGAGCAGCCCGGACCGGCCCTCGACCGAGCTGGGCACGAGGGCCTCCGGACCCGTGTAGGCGGCCCAGTCGAGGTCGAGGTCGGGCCGCAGCACCGGCAGGAGGACGCGGACGCCACGCCCGGCCAGCGCCGCGACGAGCGACGCTGTCGACGGCTCGGCCGGGCTGGACACGTAGGCGGCGACGGTGACGGCGCCGTCCAGCTCGGGCAGCGCGAGCACGAGGGTGGTCAGGCGCCCGGCGACCTGCGCGCGGTCCTCCGCCGAACGGGCCCGGCGATCGGTACGGAGGCGGGCACGAAGCTGGCTCTTGGCGGCATCGGTCGTCGGCACGGGCACCATCATCGACCCCAGCCAGCCGGGAACCTCTAGGCTCGCGTCATGCGAGTGACGAAGGCGGTCGTGCCGGCGGCCGGGCTCGGTACCCGATTCCTGCCGGCCACCAAGGCGACTCCCAAGGAGATGCTGCCCGTCGTCGACAAGCCGGCGATCCAGTACGTCGTCGAGGAGGCGGCCGCGGCCGGTCTCACCGACGTCCTGATGATCACCGGTCGCAGCAAGCGAGCGCTCGAGGACCACTTCGACCGCAACGCCGAGCTCGAGCTCGCGCTCGAGGCCAAGGGCGACCTGCAGCGACTGGCGGCCGTACGCGCGTCGAACGACCTCGCGACCGTGCACTACGTCCGGCAAGGAGACCCCCTCGGGCTGGGGCACGCGGTGCTCATGGCCGAGCAGCACGTCGGGCAGGAGCCCTTCGCGGTGCTGCTCGGAGACGACCTGATCGACCCGCGCGACCCGCTGCTGTCGGTGATGACCGACGTGCGTGAGCAGCGCGGCGGGTCGGTCGTCGCGTTGATGGAGGTACCGCGCGACCAGATCCACCTGTACGGGTGCGCGGCCGTCGAGCCGCTGCCGGGCTCGGGCTCGCCGGACGTCGTGCGCATCACCGACCTCGTCGAGAAGCCGGCCACCGACGAGGCACCGAGCAGCTTCGCGGTGATCGGCCGCTACGTCCTGGACGCGGCGGTGTTCGCGGCGATCAAGGCCACCGGGCCGGGCCGTGGCGGCGAGATCCAGCTCACCGACGCCCTGCGCCGGCTGATCGGCACCGACCCCGCCGACGGCGGCGGTGTCATCGGGGTGGTCTTCCGCGGGCGGCGCTATGACACCGGCGACCGGCTCGACTACCTCAAGGCTGTCGTCCGGCTGGCCAGCGAGCGTGACGACCTCGGACCCGAGTTCCTGGTGTGGCTGCAGGGCTTTCTTGCCGAGGGACGCGGCACGTGAAGAGCGTCGACGCCCACCTGGACGACTGCCTCGACGGCGTGGAGCCGCTCGAGCCGATCGACCTCCAGCTGCTCGACGCGCACGGCTGCATCCTCGCCGAGGAGGTCGTGGCGTCGGCCCCGATCCCGGGCTTCGACAACGCCTCCCACGACGGCTATGCCGTCCGCGCCGCCGACGTCGAGTCCGCTACGTCCGACGCACCGGTCGACCTCCCGGTGATGGGGGACATCCCGGCCGGCCGGCCGGCCACGGTCGCGCTGCAGCCGGGCACGACGATGCGGATCATGACCGGTGCCCCCGTGCCCGAGGGTGCCGACGCCGTCGTACCCGTCGAGTGGACCGACTCCGGCATCGCCAACGTGAAGATCTCGCAGCCGCCCGCTCTCGGCGCCCACATCCGGCGCATCGGCAGCGACGTCACGAAGGGGCAGCAGGTGCTCGCCGCGGGTACCCGCCTCGGCCCCGCCCAGATCGGCCTGCTCGCCGCAGTTGGTCGCGACCGTGTCGTCGCCCGGCCCAAGCCACGCGTCGTCGTGCTGTCCACCGGCTCCGAGCTGGTCGACCCGGGGCTGCCGCTGCAGCCGGGCCAGATCAGCGAGTCCAACAGCTTCGCGCTGACCGCCGCCGCGCGCGAAGCGGGTGCGCTCGCCTACCGCGTCGGCATCGTCCTCGACGACCCGCGCAAGCTGATCGACACCCTCGAGGACCAGCTGATCCGGGCCGACCTCATCGTCACGACCGGTGGCGTCAGCGCCGGTGCCTACGACGTGGTCAAGGAGGTGCTGTCCCGGCTGGGGACGGTCACCTTCGAGAAGGTGGCCATGCAGCCGGGCATGCCCCAGGGGCGCGGGTCGATCGGTCCCGATGCCATACCGATCTTCACGCTGCCGGGCAACCCGGTCAGCGCCTACGTCTCCTTCGAGGTGTTCGTACGCCCCGTCATCCGACGGATGCTGGGCGTCGAGCCGCTGCTGCGGCCCACCGTGCGCGCCGTCTGCACGGCCGAGCTGACGTCGCCTGCCCAGAAGCGGCAGTTCGCCCGAGGCTGGCTGTCGGTCGAGGAGGGGCGCTACGTCGTACGTCCGATAGGTGCCCAGGGCTCGCACCTGGTCAACGACCTCGCCCACGCCAACTGCCTGATCGTCGTGCCCGAGGACGTCACCGACGTCCCCGCCGGCAGCTCCGTCACCGTGATGGTCCTGGAGCGGCGGCTGTCATGACCGCGGGTGGGGGCTTCACGCATCTGGACGCCTCGGGCGGCGCCCGCATGGTCGACGTGTCGGGCAAGGAGGTCTCGGTGCGCACGGCGCGCGCGACCGGCCGCGTGCTCGTCTCTGCCGAGGTCGTCGCGCTGCTCCGTGGCGGAGGGGTCCCCAAGGGGGACGCCATCGCGGTCGCGCGCATCGCCGGTATCCAGGCGGCCAAACGCACGCCCGACCTCGTACCGCTCTGCCACCCCATCGCCATCCACGGCGTAGTGGTCGACCTCGACGTGCTCGACGACCACGTCGCGATCACGGCGACGGTACGCACGGCCGACCGTACCGGTGTGGAGATGGAGGCCCTGACCTGCGTGGCCGTCGCCGGGCTGGCGCTGGTCGACATGGTCAAGTCCGTCGACCCGGGCGCAGTCATCACCGATGTACGCGTCGAGGAGAAGACCGGGGCCAAGACCGGCCGCTGGACGCGGGACCCGTCGCGGGAGCTCGGC
>DAIPJR010000047.1:0-11153 GCA_036770165.1 Actinomycetes bacterium
TAGAGCGCATCCCTGATAAGGATGAGGCCGGAGGTTCAAGTCCTCCCAGGCCCACAGCACGCGGGAAGTGTCGCATCATCGTGACGAGAAGGGTGGACAGGCTGTGAAGAGGCCGCTGTTTCTCGTCGTGGCGTTGGCCGGCATCGTGACCGCGGTGCTTAAGCGGCGTCGCGGGCAGTCGGACGCCGCGCTGTGGCGTGAGGCGACTTCAGACTCGTCGCGGTAACGCATCGCGCCGGCCGGTCGCATAATGACAACGCGGCACCCGGGGACGTAGCTCAATTGGCAGAGCACCGCCTTTGCAAGGCGGGGGTTAGGGGTTCGATTCCCCTCGTCTCCACATCCTCGTCTCCACACGGTCTCCACCCTCGGGATGTGCAGCGATGACGACGGACGGGCTGCTGCGACGAGGGGTGCTCCTCGAGCGGGTCACCCTGGCATGGAACGTGGTCGGCATCGTCGTCCTCGCGTTCGCCGCGCTGGCCGCCCGGTCTGTCGCGCTGGCCGGGTTCGGGCTGGACAGCCTCGTCGAGATCGGCGCGAGCACAGTGGTGCTGTGGGAGCTGGCGGAGGTCGACGGCCGGCGCCGCCGGTCGGCGCTGCGGCTGATCGGCGGCTGCTTCGCGCTGCTGTCTGCGTACGTCGCGGCGCAGTCGGTCGTGGTCCTGGTGACCCGGCACCATGCGGGGCACAGCCCGCTCGGCATCGGGTGGACCGCGATCACCGCGGTCGTCATGTTCACGCTGGCAGCGGGCAAGCGGCGGACGGGTACGGCACTGGGCAACGAGGTGCTCCTCACGGAGGGCCGCGTGACCTTCGTCGACGGGCTGCTCGCGGTCGCCGTCCTGGTCGGGCTCGCGCTCAACGCGGCTTTCGGCCTTTGGTGGGCCGATCCCGCGGCCGGTCTCGTCATCGTGGGGTACGGGGTGCGTGAGGCCTACGCCATCCTCGGCCCGCACGGGGTGGCCGGCCAGTCGTGAACCGAATGGCACGCAATCGAGCCGCGACGGCACGCCGCGAGTTGCCTCTTGCCCGGGTATGCCCGATATGTACCTCAGGTCGCAGTCCGATTGCGTGTCAGTTGGTGCACGGGTCCTGCTCGGCGACGGCGCGGGCGCGCGCGGCCAGCCGGCATGGCAGGATCGTTGTTGACCAGACCCTCGACCCAGGAGCTTTCCGTGCCCGAGCAGCTGTTCGCCACCTTGCACACCAACCGTGGAGACATCCGGATCCAGCTGCACCCTGACCACGCCCCCAAGACGGTGCGCAACTTCGTCGAGCTCGCCGAGGGTACGAAGGAATGGACGCACCCGGGCACCGGCGCCAAGGCGACGGTGCCGCTCTACGACGGCACCGTGTTCCACCGGGTCATCGAGGGGTTCATGATCCAGGGCGGCGACCCGCTCGGGCAGGGCATCGGCGGCCCCGGGTACAAGTTCGCCGACGAGTTCCACCCGGAGCTGACGTTCGAGCGGGCCTACCTGCTCGCGATGGCCAACAGCGGGCCGGCGACCAACGGGTCGCAGTTCTTCATCACCGTTGCGCCGACGACATGGCTGAACTTCAAGCACACCATCTTCGGCGAGGTGGCCGACGGTGCCAGCCGCGGCGTCGTCGACGAGATCGCCAAGACGCCGACCGGCCGTGGTGATGCACCCGTCGAGCCGGTCGTCATCGAGTCGGTCACCATCGAGCGCGTCGAGGCCTGAGCCTGACGTGAGCGAACCAGCACCACCGCCCGGAGCACCCGGGCCGGCCGACGCGGCGGCGCCGGTGTGCTACCGGCACCCGACGCGCGAGACGTACATCCGCTGCAACCGGTGCGACCGGCCGATCTGCCCGGAGTGCATGGTGAGCGCGGCGGTCGGGTTCCAGTGCCCGGAGTGCGTCGCCGAGGGACGGAAGACGGTACGCGAGCCCCGTACCGTCTTCGGCGGCAAGGTCTACGCGCGGCCGGGCCTCGTGACGACGACCCTCGTCGGGCTGTGCGTGGCCGCCTACGTCGTGCAGGTCGCCGTACCCTCCACGACCGGCAAGGGCGAGATGTTCGGCCTGGCCGTGGCGAGCGGGCAGTGGTGGCGGCTGATCACGGCGGGGTTCCTGCACCTGTCCCTGGTCCACATCCTGTTCAACATGTGGGGGCTGTGGGTGCTGGGCAAGCCCCTCGAGGCGAGGCTCGGGCGGGTCCGGTTCGGTGTCCTGTATGCGGTATCCCTGTTCGCGGGCTCGACGGTGTCGTACGTGTTCGCCAACCCGCAGGGAGCCTCGGTCGGGGCCTCCGGGGCGATCTTCGGGCTGGCCGGCGGGATGATCGTGATGGCCAAGCGGATGCAGTGGAACCTCAGCTGGCTCGTCGGCATCGTGGCCCTGAACTTCCTGCTGCCGTTCGTGGTCGCGAACATCGACTGGCATGCCCACGTCGGCGGGCTGGTCGCCGGGATGATCGTGACCGCCGCTTTCGTCTACCCCCCGCCCCGGCTCCGCGTCGTGAGCGCGGTGGTCGTGGTGGCCGTCGTCATGGCGGTGTGCGTCGGTCTCGTGGCGCACCGCACGCAGCAGATCCGCCAGGACCCGAGGTATGCCAGCGTCTTCCAGCTCGGCGGCGTGATCACCGGCGACGGCGACTTCCGCCCGTTCCCGTAGGCGGGTCGTGACGGGTTGTCCACAGTGGGGACAACCGGTGTGGACAGAACTACAGGCGTGTGACTTCGACCGGCCGGGTCACTTCCATCGGGTAGCGGTGATGAAGCCCGCGCCCAGCAGGCCGAACCCGATGATCAGGTTGATGTTGCCCTGGATCGGCATCACGCTCGAGGCGATGTAGTAGACGACGATCCAGGCGAGGCCGACGACGAAGAAGCCGACCATGAGCGGTGCCACCCAGCGCCCGCTCATCTTGGACGCGGCCGACTGACCCTTGGGCGGCGGTGTGAACGGAGCCTTGCGGCGGACCCGCGACTTGGGCACGGCGGTCACTCCTCCTGCTGGAACCTGCGCGACGATCGAGGCGATGCTGTCCGTTAGCGTAGACGAGGTGATCCGATCCGTGTCCTCGCGACGTGCCTGGCGGGTCGGTACGCCCATCGCGCTCGCCCTCGCCGGGCTGCTGATGGCGACCAGTGCCGCGACGGCCCGTGGTACCGACCTGCGCTCGGACCGCCGCTCCGACCTTGCCGACCTGATCCGCGAGCAGGCGACGAAGGCCGCTGACGGCAGCGCCGCCGTCCAGCAGCTGCGCGCCGAGGTCGACCGGCTGACGGCGTCGCGGGGGGGTACGGACGCGCGGGTCGCCGCGGCCCAGCAGCAGGCGGCCCGGCTCGAGGCACTTGCGGGGCTGACGCCGATGGCCGGGCCGGGTCTCGTGGTGACCCTCGACGACTCCCACCACGACCCGAGCACCCAGCTCCCGGCCGGTGTGACCGCCGACGACCTCCTCGTCCACCAGCAGGACCTCCAGGCGGTCGTCAACGCGCTCTGGGCCGGCGGCGCCCAAGGCGTCCAGGTCATGGACCAGCGGCTGCTCGCCACAAGCGCTGTCCGGTGCGTGGGCAACACCCTGATCCTGCACGGGCGCGTCTACTCCCCGCCGTTCTCGGTCGCCGCGGTCGGCGACGAGGCCGGGATGCGCCGCGCGCTCGCCACGTCGCCCGCGATGATCAGCTACCGGCAGTGGGTCGATGTCGTCGGCCTCGGCTACCTGGTGGTCGGCCACGCGCGGCTGACGCTTCCTGCCTACCAGGGCGAGCTGGCCCTCACGTCGGCGCGGGCGCGGTGACGACGACGAGGCGCGAGCGGCCTGCGGTCTCCCTGTACGGGTGGCTCTGGCGCCGCCTGCCCGGCCGGTGGCCGCTCAAGGTCGGGGTCCTCGCGGTGGGTGCTGCTGCCCTCTGCGTCGTCCTGTTCCTCGTGGTCTTCCCGTGGGTCGAACCCCGCCTGCCGTTCAACCACGTCACGGTCGACAACCCGGCCAGCAGCCCGAGTGCGGGAGGATAGCCCCATGGACGGTTCCGTCAGCCAGATCAGGCCCCGCTCGGACGGCGGCCCGGCCTTGCGGATCCTGGTCGTCGACAACTACGACTCGTTCGTCTTCAACCTGGTGCAGTACCTCGCCCAGCTCGGCGCTGTTCCCGTCGTACGACGCAACGACGCGGTCACGGCCGCGGAGGCCGGCGAGTACGACGGGGTGCTGCTGTCGCCCGGGCCGGGCACGCCCGAGGAGGCGGGTGTCTGCGTCGACATGGTCAGCTACGCCGCCGGGCGCGTGCCGCTGCTCGGCGTCTGCCTCGGGCACCAGGCGATCGCCGTCGCCTACGGCGCCAAGGTGACGCGGGCACCGGAGCTGCTGCACGGCAAGACCTCGCAGGTGCACCACCAGGGCGCGGGGGTCCTCGACGGCCTGCCCGACCCGTTCACGGCGACCCGCTACCACTCGCTGGCCGTCGATCCCTCGACGGTGCCCGCCGATCAGCTCGAGGTCACGGGTACGACGGCGTCCGGCGTCATCATGGCGATGCGGCACCGCAGCGTCGACATCGAGGGCGTCCAGTTCCACCCCGAGTCCGTGCTCACGCAGGGCGGCCACCGGATGCTGGCCAACTGGCTGGTCCGCTGCGGCGACCCGGAGGCGGTCCTCCGCGCCAGCGGCCTCGCCCCGGTCGTACCCGCCGTCGGCTGACCCGCGCCACCTCCCGCCCGCGCGACCTCCGGGGCTAGCGGGGGTGCGGATCAGGGGACCACGCGTACCCCCAGGTGGGTGGCGAATGCGGGCGCGAGGTCGGCGAGCTGACCCTGGCTGATGACGGCACCGGCCAGCTGGGCGAGGCCGCTGAGCTCGTGCAGCTCGGCCCGGCTCAGGTCGACCTCGGCCAGCCGTGCGGACGAGACGTCGAGCCGCTCCACCTGGCAACCAGGGAACGCGACGCGGGTCAGGTCGGCCCGGCTGCAGTCGACGTCACCGAGCCGGCAGCCCTCGAACGTGACGTCGACGAGGTGCGCCCCGCGGAGGTTGACGAAGTCGATCTTCCCCCCGACCACGTGCAGCCGGGTCATCGTCGCGCCCGGCGCCACGAAGGCACCGATCCGGCTGCCGCGTACGACGCAGTCCCGCCAGGCCGAGTCGGCGACGTCGAGGCTCACCGACCGCAGGTCGGTCAGGACGGTGTCGCCGATGCGGGCCCTTCGCAGCTGGACGTCGTCGAGCCGGCAGTCATGCATCTCGCAGTCGAGGAAACGGGCCTGCGAGCCGCGCTGCCCGGACAGGTCGAGCCCGCGCAGCTCCAGCCCGTCGTAGTCGCCGTCGACCTCCAGGGCGGTGAACCCGGCAGGCCCCCCGGTCACGGCGACGGGCTCGTCGTGGGCGTACCTGTGCTGCTCGGGGTGGGCGTCGACGTGGGGGCGATCGCGACGGTGATCGTCACGGTCTTGCCCTGACCGAACGGTGTCTTCGCCTTCGGGTTCTGCAGGATGACGCTGCCGTCGGCGGCCGCATCGGTGGTCTGGTGGATCACCGCGACGAGGAAGCCGGCGTTGGTGAGGTCGGCCCTGGCCTGGACCTCGGTCTCGCCGACGACGCCTGGAACGGGGACGAGCCCGCTGGAGATGACGAGGGCCACGGGCGAGCCCTTGGACACCGCGGTCCCGACCTTCGGGTTCGAGTCGACGACGGTGCCGGCCGTGGTCCCTGGCGACGACGCCTGGGTGACGTTGCCGACCGTCAGGCCGGCCGCGGTGAGGGCGTCGGCCGCCTGCTGCTGGGTGAGCCCGATCAGCGTGGGTACCGAGACGGTGCCCGGCCCGGCCGAGTACGTGACGTCGACCGGCGTGTTCTTGGCCACCTTGGTCGAGGCGAGCGGGTTCTGCAGTATGACGGTGCCGATGGGGCGGTCGCTGGTGACCGAGTTCTCCACGCCGAGCTTGAGGCCCCGCTCGGCCAGCTGGGACACGACCTGGGCGTGCTGGAAGCCGGACAGGTCCGGCACGCTGATGTTGGCGTCGGTCCCCGCGAACAGCCCACGGCCGAGGAAGAACGCGAGCGCCAGCGCGGCGACCACGGCGAACCCGAGCACGACGTACCAGGCCGTACGGGTCCCGGACCTCGTCGAGGCGGGTCGCGGTGCCCCCAGCAGGACCGGTTCGGCGGTCGCCGGGAGCGTGAACAGCTGGGTGGCGTCGTCGGCGGTTGCCCCGGCGGTGGCGCCGAGCGCCGCTCCTGCGGCCCCGCCGGCGAGAGCGCTCGGCAGGCTGCTGGCCGCCAGCGGCTGTCCGAGGCGGGCCCGCTCGACGTCGGCCTCCATCTCGGCCGCCGACTGGTACCGGTCGACCGGGCTCTTGGCGAGCGAGCGCATCACGACGGTGTCGCAGGCGGGCGGGATGTCGGGGTTGACCCGGGAGGGCGGCGGCGCCGTCTCGCGCACGTGCTGGTAGGCCACGGAGACCGGCGAGTCGCCGATGAACGGCGGCCGGCCGGTGAGCAGCTCGTAGAGCAGGCAGCCGGTCGAGTAGACGTCGGAGCGCGCGTCGACGACCTCGCCGCGGGCCTGCTCGGGCGAGAGGTACTGCGCCGTCCCGAGCACCGCGGAGGTCTGCGTCATGGTGGCCGCGCTGTCGGCGATGGCCCTCGCGATGCCGAAGTCCATGACCTTGACCTGGCCCGTGCGGCTCAGCATCACGTTGCCGGGCTTGATGTCGCGGTGGATGATCCCGTGCCGGTGCGAGTAGTCGAGCGCGGCGAGGGTGCCCTCGGCGATCTCGAGCGCCCGCTCGGGCTGGAAGTGGTGACCGGACTTCACGAGGTCGCGGAGCGTGGTGCCGTCGACGAACTCCATGACGATGTACGGCACGAGGGTGCCCTGGACGTCGGTCTCCCCGGTGTCGTAGACGGCGACGATGTTGGGGTGGTTGAGCGACGCCGACGCCTGGGCCTCGCGGCGGAACCGGGCGTGGAACGAGGGGTCGCGGGCAAGGTCGGTGCGCAGCAGCTTGACGGCCACGCGCCGGCCGAGGCGCAGGTCGTGGCCGGCGAAGACCTCGGCCATCCCGCCGCGGCCGATGACCTCCGCCAGCTCGTACCGGTCCCCGAGCCGTCGAGGCTCGTCCATCCGGCCCTCCCCTGCGGTGTTGTCGTCGTCCGTCATGTCCTGCGTTCTCCCCTGATCATCTACCGAGAATGGCGAGCATCACGGCTTTGGCCACCGGGGCGGCCAGTCGGCCACCGGAGATCTGCCCGTCGTTCGGAGCACCCTCGACCACCACGGCCACGGCGACGTCGGCGTTGTCCGCGGGCCCGAAGGCCACGAACCACGCGTCGGCCGGCTTGCCCGGTGCGGTCTGTGCGGTGCCTGTCTTGCCGGCGACCCGTACGCCGGAGATCTGTGCGTTGGTGCCGGTGCCGTTGTCGACCACCCCGACCATCATCTGGGTGATCTCCTGCGCGATCGCGGGCGTCATGGCAGTCCCGAACGGTTGCGGCTGCACCGGCGGCTCCAGGGGGGCGAGGTCGGGACCCAGCACCGACTGGACGAGGTAGGGCGACTCGACGACGCCGTGGTTGGCGATCGCGGCGGCGACCATCGCCATCTGCATCGGCGTCGAGCGCACGTCGAACTGCCCGATCGCGCTGAGGGCCGACTGTGCCTTGTCGAGGCTGGTCGGGAACCGGCTGGTCGCCGCCGTCATCGGTACGTCGAAGGAGGAGTTGAAGCCGAACTTCTCCGCCTGAGCGAGCAGCACGTCGCCGCCCAGGGCGATCCCGACGTTGGCGAAGGCGGTGTTGCACGACACCTCGAGGGCCACCTGGAGCGTCACGTGGCCGTTGCCGCACGCCTGCCCGTTGTCGTTGGGCAGCACGGCGGTCGAGCCCGGGAGCGTGATGTGCGCCGGCGAGGGGATCAGCGTCGAGCTGGTGAACTGGCCGCTCGAGAGCGCAGCCGTGAGAGTGACCAGCTTGAACGTCGAGCCGGGCGGGTAGACCTCGGCGAGCGGCCGGTTGAGCAGCGGGTTCTGCGGGTTGTTGATGAGCTTGGACCAGGCCGCCTGCTCGGCGGCGGGGTCGTTGGTGGCCAACGTGTTCGGGTCGAACGTGGGGCTCTGCACGAGGGCGAGGATCGCGCCGGTCGAGGGCTGGATCGCGACGACAGCACCGACCTTGCCGCGCATGCCCTCGGCCGCGGCGAGCTGGGCCTTCGCGTTGATGGTGAGGACGACGCTGCCGCCCTTGCTCGTCCGTCCTGCGATGAGGTCGCTGATCTGCTGCAACGAGAACCGCGGGTCGGTACCGGCCAGCACGCTGTTCTGGATGCGCTCGATGCCGGTACGCCCGTAGACCAGCGAGTAGAAGCCGGTGGCCGAGACGTACAGCGAGCCGTACGGGTAGGTGCGCTGGTACTTCAGCTGGCCCTTGCCGGCGACGGAAACGGCGACCGGGGTGCCGCCGACCAGGATCGGCCCGCGCTGCCTCGCGTACTCCTTGATGACGCTGCGGTTGTTGCCCGGCTGGTTGGCGAGGCTGCTCGAGCGGGCGACCTGCACCAGGTTGATGTTGACCAGCAGCGCCACGAACAGCAGCGCCACGAACACGGCGAGGCGCCGGATCGTGCCGGCGAGGGAGCCGATCATCGGGCCCCCCCGTGGTCGATCGGTACGACGATGGTCATGGCCGTGTCGGTGATGGGTACGGCGGTCGGGATCGGCCGGCGTGAGCTGTCGCTGACCCGCAGCAGCAGGCCGATGACCATCCAGTTGGCGATCATCGACGAGCCGCCTGCGGCGAGGAACGGCGTCGTGAGGCCCGTCAGCGGGATCAGGTTGGTCACCCCGCCGACCACGATGAACACCTGCATGGCCATGACGAACGCGATGCCGCAGGCCACCAGCCGACCGAACACGTCACGGGCGGCGAGGGCGGTGCGCAGGCCGCGCTCGACGAGGATGGCGTAGAGCAGCAGCAGCGCCATGAGCCCGGTGAGGCCGAGCTCCTCGCCCACTGCGGAGATGATGAAGTCGGACTTGGCGAAGGGAACCAGCTGCGGCGTCCCCTGGCCGATGCCGGTGCCCAGCACGCCGCCGTCCGCGAGGCCGTACAGGCTCTGCGTCACCTGGTATCCGGCGCCCTGGGCGTCGGCGAACGGGTGCAGCCACACGTCGACGCGCACCCGCACGTGCCCGAACGCGTAGTAGCCCGCCGTGGAGCCGGCGAGGAACAGGAACGTCCCGATGACCACCCAGCCGCGGCGGCCGGTGGCGACGTACAGCAGTGCGACGAACAGCCCGAAGAACAGCAGCGACGTCCCCAGGTCCTTCTCGAAGACGAGGACGGCGACGCTGACCAGCCAGGCGACCAGGATCGGGCCGAGGTCGCGTCCTCGTGGCACGTCGACGCCGAGGAACTGGGTACGCGCCACCGCGAGGGCGTCGCGCTTGACCACGAGGTAGCCGGCGAAGAAGACGATCAGGGCCACCTTGGCGATCTCGGCCGGCTGGAAGGAGAGGCCAGCGAGCCGGATCCAGATCCGGGCGCCGTTGATGGTCACGCCGAGCCCGGGGACCAGAGGCAGCACGAGGAGGGCGAGACCGATCACCATCGCGGTGTACGTGAAGCGCTGCAGCAGGCGGGGGTCGCCCACCACGACGAGGACCAGGACCATCAGGACCAGGCCGAGCCCGGTCCAGACCAGCTGGGTCGGCGCCGTGGGCTTAGGCAGGGGCTGGCCGCGCTGGATCGCGGCCAGGTTGCCCGCCACGTCGAGGCGGTGGATCATCGCGAGCCCGATGCCGTTGATGGCCAACGACACCGGGAGGAGCACCTGGTCCGACCAGGGCGCGAGCCAGCGGACCATCGCGTGCGCGGCCAGCGCGGCGACCGTCGCACCGATCGCGAACGCCACGAAGTGGGCCGGCAGGATGCCGCCGTTGGCGAAGCCCACCTGCGCGTAGGCGAGCAGGCCGATAGCGAGCGCGATGAACACCAGGACCAGCTCGGCCCCGCGACGCGGGCGGCGCGGCGCGCTGGGGACGGGCGGGCCGGCCGCGGGAGTGGACGGGGGCGCCGACACGGCGGTGCTCATGGCTTGCTCACGCTGGCGCTCGGGGTGGCGGTACCTGTCGTCGGCGTTGTTGGTGACCCGGAGGTCGACGGGCTCGGTGGCGTGGCGCCTGCGGTCGGCGGGCACCCGGCCGTCTGCGGGACCAGCACGCACGTCGCAGCCGCGTCCTGCAGGCGGCCGACGATCGCGCGCGCCTCCGCGAGGCTGCCGGCCGACATCGTGGCCTGCACCTGGTCGCGCTGGAACTCGGGCAGGTCGGTCAGCCGGAGACTGCTCGGCTCCACCACCTTGGCCAGGGAGCGGCCGACCAGGTGCTGCGGTACGCCGCGGAAGATGGCGACCCGGCCGGAGTCGGCACCCACGAAGTACTGCGTCTGCGTCCAGCGGTAGCCGAAGAATCCAGCGACGCCGACAGCGACGAGGAGCAGCAGGACCGGGACGAGCAGCCGGAAGCCCCGGGGTCGGCGCGAGTCGTCGTCGTCGGCGCCTGCGGTCCGGCGCAGCTGGGTCGGCGGGCCACCTGCGCGGCCTTCGACCGGCTCGTCGACGGCCGCCCCCACGACCGCGGGCGCGTGCTGGACCTCGCCGGCTGTCTCGTCGGCATCGTCGGCATCGTAGGCATCGTCGGCATCGATCACGTCGGCGACGACGCAGGTGACGTTGTCGGGTGCGCCGCCGCGAAGCGCCAGGTCGATCAGCTGGTCGGCCGCCTCCGCGGGGGTGCCGACCATGAGCACCTCGCGCATCGTCGCCTCGGCCAGCACCCCGGACAGGCCGTCGCTGCACAGCAGGTACCGGTCGCCGACCCGCGGAGCGCGCACCGCGATGACGGGCTCGACCTCGACCCGGCCGTCGAGGGCCTGCAGCAGCAACGAGCGCTGCGGATGGGTGCGCGCGTCGTCGTGGCTGATCCGGCCCTGGTCGACCAGCGACTGCACGAACGTCTGGTCGTGCGTCACCTGCTCCAGCACGCCATGCCGGAGCAGGTAGCCGCGGGAGTCGCCCACCTGGGCGATGGCCACCCGGTCGCCGACCTGCAGCAGGGCCGTCAGTGTCGTACCCATGCCCTCGAGCTCGGGCTTGCTGCCGATCAGCTCGCGCATCCGTTGCCCG
>DAIPJR010000237.1:0-3565 GCA_036770165.1 Actinomycetes bacterium
GGGCGCGGTCGTTGAAGGAGCGCAGCGAGGCGTTGCCGTCCGGCCACCAGGCCACCGTGCTCAGCGAGGCCGGCGACAGCTCCATCCGGTAGAGCGCCGACGAGGGCGCGTCGAGGGCCAGCTGGACGAGGACCTTGATCGGCGTCACGTGCGAGACGGCGAGGACGGTACGGGCCGGGTAGGCGGCGAGCAGCCGGTCGCGCGAGCGCCGGACCCGCCGGGTCACCTCGTCGAACGACTCGCCCCCCGGAGGAGCCACCGCCGTCGACCCCAGCCACGCCGACAGCGCGTCGGGCCACGTCTGCTGCACCTCGGTGAACGTCAGCCCCTCCCAGTCGCCGAAGCCGCACTCGACCAGGTCGTCGTCGACCTCGACCTCGAGCCCGAGGGCCTTCGCCACGACCGCGGCGGTCTCCCGCGTACGCGTCATCGGCGAGCTCACGATGACGTCGACGCGGTCCACCCCGGTCGCCGACGCCAGCGCGACGGCCACCCGCTCGACCTGCTCGCGTCCCTCGTCGGACAGCGGCGGGTCGTCACCGCCGGCACCGCTGAAGCGCTTGGCCCTTGTGTGGATCGTCGCCCCGTGCCGGAGCAGGCGGAGGGTCGTCGGCTCACCCAGGTCGGTGGCCCAGCCGACGACGGCACGGGTGGCGACGGCTGCGGCATCGGCCGCCACCCCACGGACCCCGCGCGGCGTCCACGGCAGGCCCTTGGCTGCGTCATCCAGGGCCTCGTTGGCCAGGCGGTCGGCGTCCTTGTTGCGCTCGCGGGGCACCCAGGTGAAGTGGATGTCGCCGCCCGGCCAGACGGCCAGCGCCTCCTTGGCGAGGACCTTCATGTCAGGGTGCTTGACCTGCCACCGCCCGGACAGCTGCTCGACGACGAGCTTGGAGTCCATCCGGACCTCGACCTGCGCCTCGGGGTCGAGGTCGCGCGCGGCGGTCAGCCCGGCGATCGCACCGCGGTACTCGGCGACGTTGTTGGACGCGCGCCCGATGTGCTCGGCCGTCTCGTAGAGGATCGTCCCGGTGTCGGGGTCTCGGACCAGAGCACCGTAGGCGGCCGGCCCCGGGTTGCCCCGCGAGCCGCCGTCGGCCTCGACGATGAACCGCCGCGGCACCTACAGCCCCGACTCGGCTGTACGGACCAGGATGCGGCGGCACTCCTCGCAACGCATGACCTCGTCACCCGGAGCGTCGCGGATACGCCCGATCTCGATCGGGGTGAGCTGCAGGCGGCAGCCCTGGCAGCGGCCCTGGCGCAGAGCGGCCGCGCCGATGCCGCCCTGGTCGGCCCGCAGCTTGGCGTACAGCGTCATGAGGTCGTCCGGCAGCCCGGTCGCCGCCCGCGCGCGCTCGCCGGAGATGTAGTCGACGTCCTTGTCGATCGCGGCAAAGGCCTCGTCGCGCTTGCCCTCCAACGTGCTCAGCTCGCTGGTGAGCCCGGTCAGCCGGTCGCGCTGCTCCGCGAGGTAGGCCTGGACCGACTCGAGGCGTTCCATGGCCTCCAGCTCGACGTCCTCGAGGACACCCTGCCGGCGGGCGAGCGACTCGACCTCGTGCTGCAGCGCCTCGAGCTCCTTGGCCGACCCGACCGCCCCGCTCTGCATCCGCTCCCGGTCGCGTACGGAACGGGACCGTACGGCTTCGACGTCGGTCTCGGCCTTGGCCACCTCGCGCTGGACGTCGGACTCCTCGGTCTCGGACGCCACGACACGGTCGCGCACATCGTTCTGCTCGGAGGTGACGCGGGCGATCTCCGCGAGCTCGGGGAGGGTCCGGCGGCGATGGGCGAGCTGGTCCAGCCGGGAGTCCAGCCCCTGCACGTCCAGCAGCCGCAGCTGGTCGTCGTGGTCGGCGTTCAGAGGTCGCTCCCTCGATCAGGCCCGCGGGCCGCTGCTGTCGTTCGGGGATCGTGCTCGAGCGGTGCCGCGTCGTGCTGGGTCCACGGGTCGGTGACCCGCTCCGAGACGTGCACGCTCACCGTAGCGTCGCCCGGCCGGTCGGCTGCCAGCCCGTCGGCGAGCGCCCGTGCCGCCAGCGGGAGCCACGGCCACTCGCTCGCCCAGTGCCCAGGGTCGACGAGCGCCGGACCACCTCCGGCCAGGTGCTCCGAGGCGTAGTGGTGCCGCAGGTCGGCGGTCACGTACGCATCCGCGCCGGCAGCGGTCGCGGCCTCGAGGTAGGAGTCGCCGGCGCCGCCGCACACGGCCACGCGGCTGATCCGCCGGTCGAGGTCGCCGCCGGTCCGTACCCCGGCCGGGGTGGCCGGCAGCGACCGGGCCACGTACGAGCCGAACTCGCGCAGGCTCATGGCGTCGATCAGGTGACCGACCCGCCCGGAGCCGGTCCGTCCGTCGCCGGTGGGTACGAGCGGGTCGCACCCGGTCAGCCCCAGCGCCGCCGCAAGGGCTTCGCTCACGCCGCCGACCGCGACGTCCGCGTTGGTGTGAGCGACGACGAGGGCGCACCCGCCGGTGATCAGCCGGTGCACCAGCCGCCCCTTGGGGCTCCCCGCCCACACCGACGACGTGCCGCGCAGGTAGAGCGGGTGGTGCGTCACCAGGAGGTCGGCGCCGAGGGCCAGCGCCTCGTCGACGACCGTCTCGACCGGGTCGATCGCCAGCAGGACGGTACGGACGCGGGCGGCCGGATCGCCGCACACCGGGCCCACGACATCCCAGTCGGCCGCTCCGCCGAACGGGTACAGCCCGTCAAGAACGCGGATGGCGTCGCCGATGGTGGGCACGGGTCGAAGGCTATCCGGCGACCCTGCCGCCCGCTCGCGGCATGCAGTCGAAGTCGACACGGAGGAGAGCCGCCCATGCGCAAGGACCACGCCCGTGACACTGAAGGCACCGCAGCCACCGAGGAGACGTCCGGCGAGCTGCTCGGGCGGCGCGCCCTGCTCCGCCGCGCGGGCACGATCGCGGCCATCGCCGGTGGTGCGGCCGTCGTGCAGGCGACCGGTACGGGCAGCGCCGAGGCAGCCTCGGGTGGCAGCGTCGTGATGGGCTCGGCCAACGTGGCAGACGCTGCCGCCACGTCGGTGACGTCGTCTACGTCGGTCGGCGCGACCCTCGGCCTCGCCAACACCGGCACGGACCACGGCCCGCTCGCCCTCACCAAGAGCCCGGACGGCATCTTCACCTCGGCGACAGCGGCTTCCGGCGAGCTCTTCACCGGCGGTACGGAGACCGACCTCTACTACGTCAACGAGGTCACCAAGCCGGGCGCAGCTGTCGTGTTCACCGAGACGACGGCCAACCAGGTCATCGGCATCACGCCACAGCGCATCCTCGACACCCGAAACACCGCTGGCCGCACCAACATCATCACCGGCGCCGCGCACGTGGGGTCCACGGGCCTGGTCGGCGGCCAGTGGATCCAGCTCGACCTCAGCGGACTCGTGATCCTCGCGGAGAGCGTGTTCATCAACCTCACTGCGGTGTCACCGACAGCAGCTGGATATCTCACGGCCTCGAACCAGTCCTTGGCGGCGGGGGTGGCACCCACCACGTCGAGCCTCAACTTCGTGAAGGGTGTCAACCTCGCCAACTTCG
>DAIPJR010000238.1:0-3553 GCA_036770165.1 Actinomycetes bacterium
CGCCGGGGGTGTCCGGCAGGCCGAAGGTGACCAGCCCGCTGCCCGCGCTCGCCAGCAGCGCGTCGACGTGGCCGTGGTAGCAGCCGGCGAACTTGACCACCTTGCTGCGCCCGGTGAACCCGCGCGCCAGCCGGATGGCGCTCATCGTCGCCTCGGTGCCCGAGCTGACGAACCGCACCTGCTCGACCGGAGCCACGCGGGCGACGATCTCCTCGGCGAGGTCGACCTCGGTGGGCGCCGGCGTGCCGAACGACCAGCCCTCGTCGACCCGGCCGTGCAGCGCCTCGACCACCGCCGGGTGCGCGTGCCCGAGGATCATCGGGCCCCAGGAGCCGACGAGGTCGACGTACTCCCGGCCGTCCGCGTCGACGATGTACGGCCCCCGCCCGGACACCATGAAGCGCGGCGTTCCTCCGACGGCCCGGAACGCGCGCACCGGCGAGTTGACGCCACCCGGGGTCACGGCCAGCGCGCGCGCGAACAGCGACTCCGAGGCCGGGGCGTCGTACGGGAAGGTCACGGCTCTCATCCTCCGAGGGCGCGGGCGACCTCGGTGGCCCAGTACGTCACGACGATGTCGGCGCCCGCCCGACGGATGGACGTGAGCGTCTCGAGCATGGCGCGGTCGCGCTCCAGCCAGCCGTTGGCCGCGGCCGCCTCGAGCATCGCCAGCTCGCCGGAGACCTGGTAGGCGGCGACGGGTACGTCGACCGCGTCGCGTACCTGTCGCAGGATGTCGAGGTAGGGCAGCGCCGGCTTGACCATGACCATGTCGGCACCCTCGTCGAGGTCGAGGAACACCTCGCGCAGCGCCTCGCCCGGGCCGCCCGGGTCCATCTGGTAGCTGCGCCGGTCGCCGAACGACGGCGCCGACTCGGCCGCCTCCCGGAACGGTCCGTAGAAGGCCGAGGCGTACTTCGCCGCGTACGCGAGGATCGCCGTCTGGTCGTAGCCGGCGTCGTCGAGGGCCGCCCGGATGGCGCCCACCTGCCCGTCCTGCATGCCCGAGGGGGCGACGACGTGGGCCCCGGCGAAGGCCTGCGCGACGGCCGTCTCCGCGTAGCGCAGCAGCGTCTCGTCGCCCGCGACCTCTCCGCTGGGCGTGATCGGCCCGCAGTGACCGTGGTCGGTGTACTCGCACAGGCAGAGGTCGGCCATCAGCACCGTCTGGTCACCGAGGTCGGCGGCGAGGTCGCGCAGCGCCACCTGGACCACGCCGTCCTCGGCGTCGGCTCCCGAGCCCCGGCCGTCCTTGGCCGCCGGTATGCCGAACAGGATCAGGCCGCCGACACCCGCGTCGACCGCCTCGGCAGCCGCCTTGCGCAGCGAGTCGCGGGTGTGCTGGAACACCCCCGGCATCGCGCCCACGGCGTGCGGCTCCGACAGCCCCTCCTTGACGAACAGGGGAAGCACCAGGTCGGCCGGGTCGAGCCGCGTCTGGGCCACCAGCCGGCGCAGCGCCGGGGTGCGCCGCAGCCGCCGGGGTCGGTCGGTCGGGTAGGCCACCGTCGCTGCCTACTTCGCCCGACGACGGGCACCGGCGCGTCGGCGGGAGGGCCGCCAGCTGACCTCGCCGGCCTCGACCGCGGCGACCCGCATCGCGGCGCCGAACTCGGCCAGCGCCTCGACCAGCGCGGACACCGAAGGCGTCTCGGCGAGCACGTCGACCCGGAGGCCGTGCTCCTCCGCGGTCTTGGCGGTCTGCGGGCCGATGCACGCGATCACTGTCGTGGTGTGCGGCTTGCCGGCGATGCCGACCAGGTTGCGCACCGTGGACGAGGACGTGAACACCACCGCGTCGAAGCCGCCGCCCTTGATGGCTTCGCGGATGTCGGCGGCCGGCGGCGCCGCCCGTACGGTCCGGTAGGCGGTGACGTCGTCGACCTCCCAGCCGAGCTCGACCAGGCCGGCGACCAGCGTCTCGGTGGCGATGTCCGCTCTCGGCAAGAACACCCGGTTGATCGGGTCGAAGTGGTCGTCGTAGCTCGGCCAGTCCTCCAGCAGCCCCGCGCTGGACTGCTCCCCCACCGGTACGAGGTCCGGCTGCACGCCGAACGCCCGCAGGGCAGCAGCCGTCTGGTCACCGACCGCGGCCACCTTGACCCCGGCGAACGCCCGCGCGTCCAGCCCGTACTCCTCGAACTTCTCGCGTACGGCGCGCACGGCGTTGACCGACGTGAAGGCGACCCACAGGTACCGCCCGGAGACCAGGCCCTGGACCGCGCGGTCCATCTGCTGCGGGGTGCGTGGCGGCTCGACCGAGATCGTGGGCACCTCCTCGGCGACCGCGCCGTGGACCCGCAGCCGCTGCGACAGTGCGCCCGCCTGCTCCTTCGTCCGTGGGACGAGCACGCGCCAGCCGAACAGCGCCTTGCTCTCGAACCAGGACAGCTTGTCGCGCAGCGCCACGACCTCGCCGATGACGACGACAGCCGGCCCGACGAAGCGCTGCGTACGGACGTCCGCGGCGACGGACTCGAGGGTCGACGTCAGCGTGTGCTGGGCCGTCGTCGTTCCGGCCCGCGTGAGCGCGACCGGCGTCGAGGCGGCGCGGCCGGCGGCAAGCAGGGCTGCCGCGACGGTCGCGATGGACTCCACGGCGTGCAGGAGGACGAGCGTCACGTGCGGCGTCGCGTGCACCGCCCAGTCGAGGTCGGGGCGGGCGGCGTCGATGACGCGGACCTCGCGGTCGCGGCTGGTGGTGAGCGGCAGGCCCGCGTAGGCGGGTACGGCCGTGACGGACGAGACGCCGGGGACGACCTCGAAGGGCACCTTCGCCTTGGCGCAGGCGGCGGCCTCCTCGCCGAGCCCGCCGAACAGGCCGGGGTCGCCCTCGAGGAGGCGGACGACGGTGTGGCCGTCCTTGGCCGCGTCGACGGCGAGCTTGGCCCGCGCGGCATGCGCCAGCGGCTGGCCGTCGGCGCCGAGGCCGACCGGTACGACCACCGCGTCGGCCCGTGCCTGGGCCAGCAGCTCGACGGGTACGTCGGAGTCGTGGACGACCACGTCGGCCACCGCGAGCAGCTGGCTCGCGCGGACGGTCAGCAGCTCGGGGTCGCCGGGGCCCGCCCCGACGAACGCCACGTGGCCCAT
The DNA here is from genome assembly GCA_036770165.1 of Actinomycetes bacterium. Taxonomy (GTDB): domain Bacteria; phylum Actinomycetota; class Actinomycetes; order Prado026; family Prado026; genus JANYIP01. The sequence goes on from DAIPJR010000238.1 coordinate 3,094, forward strand.
GGCCACGCCCGGCTTCTTGCGCGCTGTACTGGTCACCTGACTCGCACTCCCCACAGCCCTTCGGCACCCTCGTCGAGCAACCGGTCTGCCAGCTGGAATCCCAGCCCGACCGGGTCCGCGAGGGGTCCGGTGATGGACAAGCGCCTGACGGAACCGTCGGTCGAACCGACCACGCCCCGCAGGTGTATCTGTGCCGCCTCGACCTCGGCGAGCGCACCGACGGGCGCGGAGCAGCCAGCCTCGGTACGGGCCAGCAGCGCGCGCTCGGCGGTGACCGCCGCCCTGGTGGCGGGGTCGTCCAGCGGGGCGAGCGCAGCGACCACGTCGGCGCGGTCGGACCGGCACTCGACCGCCAGCGCTCCCTGCCCGGGCGCCGGCAGCATCACGTCGGCGGCCAGCACCTCGGTCACCGCGTCGAGCCGGCCCAGTCGGGCGAGGCCGGCCAGCGCCAGGACCACCG
>DAIPJR010000239.1:0-3550 GCA_036770165.1 Actinomycetes bacterium
GGCCACGTACAACCTGGTCGCCCTCCCCGTGGTCGACGACAACGACCCCCTGCTCGGCGCCGTCACCGTCGACGACGTGCTCGACCACCTGCTCCCGGACGACTGGCGCGAGCACGACGCCGACCGCCACGACGGGCGAGGCGACGCGAGCGGCTCCGGCAGCTCGAGCGGGGCCGTCCATGGCGCGTGAGACCCGCGCGGGCCGCGCCAACCGGGCGGCCCGGCTCGACCTCCCGTACGAGCCACGTCGCAAGGTGCCGCGGCCCGCCTACGACCCCGACACGTTCGGCCGCGCGTCCGAGCGGGTGGCCCGCTACATCGGCAGCTGGCGGTTCATCGCGTGGATGACGCTGATCATCTCGGCCTGGCTGCTCTGGAACGTCGTGCTCCCGTACCAGCTGCGATTCGACAGGTACCCGTTCCAGCTGCTGACCCTGGGGCTGTCGCTGCAGGCCTCCTACGCGGCCCCGCTGATCCTGCTGGCGCAGAACCGCCAGGAGGGTCGCGACCGGGTGCAGTACGAGCAGGACCGCCAGCGCGACGAGCGGTCGATCGCGGACACGGAATACCTGGTGCGCGAGGTCGCGGCACTTCGGATCGCCCTCGGCGAGGTCGCGACGCGCGACTTCCTCCGATCCGAGCTGCGTGACCTGATCGAGGAGCTCGACCGTCAAGGCGAGCGGGAACCACGCCGACAACTCCAAGGTGACCCGCCCGCAGGAGACTGAGCTCGCCCTGCGTCGACGGCTCGGCGACATCCTGGTCGCGCACGAGGTCCTCACCGCCCAGCAGCTGCGCCAGGTGCTCACCGACCAGCGCCGGGCGAGCGAGGCCGACCCGGCCGCCGGCCGGCATCGCCTGGGCACCCTCCTGGTGGAGCAGGGCCTCGCCACCGAGGAGCAGGTCGCACAGGCTCTCGGCGAGCTGCTCGGCCGCGAGGTCGTCGACGCCTCCCAGACCCCGATCGACCCGACGTACGCGCGCATGGTGCCCCGAGCGCTGGCCGAGCGCGGCCAGGTGCTCGTGCTCGGGGTCGGCGAGCGCGGCCTCCGGGTCCTGGCCGCCGACCCCACCGACGTGCTCACCCTGGACGACGTGCGCCGCGAGACCGGGGTCCAGCGCCTCGACATCCTCGTGGGGACGCCGAGCCAGCTGCGCGGCCTGCTGGAACGGGTGTGGTCGCTCGCGCAGAACGCCGAGGTCGTCGCCGACGTGTTCGCCGAGAACGACACGTCGCCGGTCGACGACGAGCCGCTGGTCGCGGACGCACCGACGGTACGGCTCCTCGACTCGGTCCTCGCCGACGCCGTGCGCAACCGGGCGAGCGACATCCACGTCGAGCAGCAGTCGGACTCCGTACGGATCCGGTACCGGGTCGACGGCGTCATGCGCGACGTCCTCGCGCTCCCCAAGTCCGTGGGCCGTACCCTCACCGCACGGATCAAGGTCGTGGCCGGGCTGAACATCGCCGAGCGCCGGGTGCCCCAGGACGGCCGGATCCAGCTCACCGTCGACGGTGGCCGGGTCGACGCACGGGTGAGCACGCTGCCCGCGATGCACGGCGAGAAGGTGGTGATCCGGCTCCTGCCCGGCGCCGGGTCGATCCAGCGGCTGGAGAACCTGGGTCTCGACGACGACCAGTGCGAGGCGATGACTCGCGTGCTGAGCTCGGCGCAGGGGCTGGTGCTGATCACCGGCCCGACCGGGTCGGGCAAGACCAACACGCTGTACGCCGCGATCCAGGAGACGATCACCCCGGAGCGCAACGTGGTGACCCTCGAGGACCCGGTCGAGATCGAGCTCGCTGGCATCACCCAGGTGAGCGTCAACGAGAAGACCGGGATGACCTTCGAGCGCGGGCTGCGCGCGACGCTCCGCCAGGACCCCGACGTGATCCTGGTCGGCGAGGTCCGTGACTCGATCACGGCCGAGCTCGCCCTGCGTGCGGCGATGACCGGCCACCTGGTGCTGACCACGCTGCACACCAACGACGCCGTGTCCGCCCTGCCCCGGCTCGTGGACATGGGGATCGAGCCGTACCTCGTGGCGTCGTCCCTCTCGCTGGTCGTCGGCCAGCGGCTGGTACGGGTCCCCTGCAAGGAGTGCAGCGCGGCGTACACGCCGGAGGAGACGACGCTGGCGGCCCTGGAGATCGGCCTGTCCGACGTCGGCCCCGGTGCTGTCCGTGGCAACGGGTGCGCCACCTGCGCGCGGACCGGGTACCGCGGCCGCATCGGCGTCTTCGAGGTGCTGGAGGTCGACGCGCGGCTGCGGCACGCGCTGCTCGGCTCCCCCGACGAGGTGACGCTCACCAGCCTCGCGGAGGCAGCCGGGTTCCGGAACATGCGGACGCAGGGCCTCGCCCTCGCCTCGCGCGGGGGGACGACGTACGAAGAGGTGCTGCGCGTGACGAGGGCGACGGTCTAGCCCGGTCGGCCCAGCCCCTACGGGCCCCGTAGCATCGGAGCCATGCCGTCCGCCGCCCTGCCGACCCTCGAGCAGGTGACCGCCGCCCTCGCGACGGTCGAGGACCCCGAGATCCACCAGCCCATCACCGAGCTCGACATGGTCAAGTCGGTCGACATCGCGGCCGACGGCCAGGTCGCGGTCGTCGTGTGGCTGACCGTGTCTGGCTGCCCGATGCGAGCCGAGATCACCGACCGGGTGACCAGGGCCGTCGCCGCGGTTGCCGGCGTGACCGGGGTCAGCGTCGAGCTCGACGTGATGAGCGCCGACCAGCGCTCGGCCCTGTCCACCCGGCTGCGCGGCGGCCAGGCCGTGCGCGACATCCCCTTCGCGCAGCCAGGCTCCCTGACCAAGGTCTTCGCGGTCGCGTCCGGCAAGGGCGGGGTGGGCAAGTCCACCGTCACCGTCAACCTCGCGGCCGCGATGGCTGCGCGAGGGCTCGCCGTGGGCGTCGTCGACGCAGACATCTACGGCCACTCGATCCCGCGGATGCTCGGGGCCGACGGCAAGCCCACGCAGGTCGATGCCATGATCATGCCGCCGTCGGCGCACGGCGTCCGTGTCATCTCGATCGGCATGTTCACCCCAGGCAACAGCCCGGTCGTCTGGCGCGGACCCATGCTGCACCGGGCCCTGCAGCAGTTCCTCGCCGACGTCTACTGGGGCGATCTCGACGTGCTCCTCATGGACCTCCCGCCCGGTACCGGCGACATCGCCATCTCGGTCGCGCAGCTCGTACCCTCCGCTGAGATCCTCGTCGTCACCACGCCCCAGGCGGCCGCCGCCGAGGTCGCCGAGCGGGCCGGCACGATCGCCCTGCAGACCCACCAGCGCATCGCCGGCGTGGTGGAGAACATGTCCTGGCTGGAGCTGCCGGACGGGACGCGGCTCGAGGTCTTCGGGTCAGGCGGCGGGGCCGCGGTCGCGGCAGCGCTCACCCGCTCGGTCGGCTCCGACGTACCCCTGCTGGGCCAGGTACCGATGGACACCGCGCTTCGGGAGGGCGCCGACGACGGCGTCCCGCTGGTCCTGTCGTCGCCCGACTCGCCGGCCGCTGCCGTCCTGCGCGACGTCGCCGACCGCC
>DAIPJR010000048.1:0-11106 GCA_036770165.1 Actinomycetes bacterium
GGCCGGCGGAGACGTAGATCGAGGGGTACCTCTCGGCGGTCGCGTCGACGACCGTGGGCAGGCGCCTGCGACCGCCGAGCGGGCTGATGCCGCCCACGACGTACCCGGTGGCCCGCTCGGCGTCCTCGGGGTCGGCCATCGCGGCCCGCTTGGCACCGGTGGCGGCGGCCAACGCCTTGAGGTCGAGCTGCCCGCTCACCGGGACGACAGCGACCGTGAGCCGGCCGTCGGCATCGGCCAGCAGCGTCTTGAAGACCCGCTCTGGCGCGACCCCCAGGACGGTCGCCGCCTCGAGGCCGTACGACGGTGCTGCCGGGTCGTGGTCGTACGCGTGCACGGCGAACGGCACGCCGGCCTGCGTCAGCAGCACCGTCGCCGGGGTACCGCTCGGCTGCCGCTTCATCCGGACCTCCCTCCCGTCGATCGCTGCAGACATTGTGGCTGTACGGACGACCCGGAGGTCTGCGGCCATCGAGGGTTAGGGTCGGTCGCGTGCGAGCGGCCGTCGTGGGTGCAGGTGCGTGGGGGCTGCCGGCCGCGGCTGAGCTGGCGCGGCGGGGACACGACGTCCACCTCGTCGAGGCGTACGGCCTCGGACACGGCTTCGGTTCCTCGTCCGGCGAGACGCGGCTGTGGCGGCTGTCCCATCCGGAGACCTCGATGGTCCGCCTGGCGCAGCGCGCCGTGGACGCCTGGCGCGACGTGGAGGCGCGCAGCGGGCGCGCGCTGCTGCTGACGCGTGGCCTGCTCTGGCGCGGCGACTCGGCCCCGGCGGTTGCTGACGCGCTGGCGGCGGAGGGGGTGTCGCACGAGCGCGTCGGCAGTGCTGACGTCGCCCGCTGGTTCCCGGGCTTGCGCGCCAACGGGGAGGACGCGGTCTGGCAGGCTGACGCCGGCCCGGTCCTTGCGGCGGACTCGCTCCGCGCGCATGCGGACCTGCTCTTCGCCGCGGACGGGCAGCTGCTCGCCGGGCACCGGGTGGTCGGCATCGATGTCGGCAGCGACGACGACTGCGTGCGGCTCTCCCTCGACGGGAGCACAGCTGACCTGACCGTCGATGTCGTCGTCCTCGCGCCCGGGCCGTGGGCGGTGGACCTGCTGCCCCTGCTGTCCGTCGACCTGGTGCTGCAGCCGGTCCTGGAGCAGGTGGTCCACTTCGACGGACCGCCGGGCTGGGTCGACCTGCCCTGCCTCTACGACGCCCCGACGCGCGACGACGTGGGCCTGTACGCGATGCCGGCCCCCGGGGTGGGGTACAAGGTCGGGCTGGACCTGCCGCTGCGCGCGTTCGCGACGGGGGACCTGGATCGAACGCCGGACCCTGGCCGTGCCGCGGCGGCGAGCGCGCGCGTCTCCCGCGACTTCACGGCCCTGCGGCCGCACGCGCTCTCGTCCCAGGTGTGCACGTGGACGATGTCACCGGACGGGCGGTTCGTCATCGACCGGCTGCACGGCGGGAGGGTGGTGCTGGCGTGCGGGGACAGCGGTACCGGCTTCAAGTTCTCCGCCCTCATGGGGCACCTCCTGGCTGACCAGGCGGAGGGGAGAGCGGTCGACGCCGATGTCGCAGCGTTCGGCCTGGCGCGGTTCGCTGGCGGTCTCCCGGAGCAGCCGCCCTACCACGTGTTCGGTACGGGGCACGAAGGCCCATAGCATCTGCGGATGACCGAGCGGATCCGTACACCTGTTGCCGCCGACGAGCGGACCAGCCTGGAGGCGTTCCTCGACAACCACCGCGCGACCGTCGTCCTCAAGGTGGCCGGCCTGCCCGACGAGCTGGCCCGGCGCCGGCTGGTCGCGTCCCGTTCGACCGTCGCCGGGATCGTGCAGCACCTGGCCACCGCGGAGCGGTACTGGTTCCGCGGGCGGCTGCTCGGTGACGGCTGGACCTACCCCGGCTGGGACGCCGACGAGGACGCCGACTTCGACGTGGCCGGCACGACGACGCTGGCCGAGGTCGTCATGGACTACGAGCTGGCGTGCGCCGAGTCCCGGGCCGTCGCCGCTGACCTGTCGCTGGATGCGCTCGCCGCCGTGCGCGGGGAGGGCGGCGACTACGTCAGCCTGCGGTGGATCCTGCTGCACATGGTCGAGGAGACCGCGCGGCACAACGGCCACCTCGACGTGCTGCGTGAGCTCCTCGACGGGGCCACCGGCCTGTAGGCGGCGCGCCCTTCACCCGTGCGCGAGGTCGATGATGCAGAACTTGTTGCCCTCGGTGTCGGCGAGGACGACGAAGTCGGGGTCCTCCGGGTACAGGTCCCAGTCGACCCGTACGGCACCGAGCGACACCAGCCGGGCGATCTCGCGCTCCTGCTCGGCCCCGTCGGCGGCGTTCAGGTCGAGGTGCATCCGCGGGTGCTCCTGCAGCGGGGTCTCGCTGAGCTCGAGGCCCAGCGCCGCACCCGTTCCCGAGGCCGGCCGGATCGTCGTCCACCTCGGTCCTGCGTCGGTCTCGTCGGGTACGTAGTCGAGCGCGGCGCACCAGAACTTCACGGCCCGGTCCATGTCCTCGACCCCGACAACCACGACCCCGAGCGTCAGCATGGTCCCCTCCTCACGCGTGCCCGTCGCGTGGGGGACGCGTGTGGCGGAGCCACCAGAGGCCGACGAAGGGAAGGACGAGCGGGACGAAGCCGTAGCCGCTGCCGTAGCCGGACCAGACGGTCGCGTCGGGGAACGAGCTGGAGTGCACGACGCTCGCCGTACCCACCGCGAGGACGCCGACCAGCTCCGTCGAGATGGCCACGAAGGCCACCCGGCGCCAGGTGGCGCCGCCGCGAGCCAGCGAGATCGTGGCGACGATGTAGACGACCGCCGCGAAGGCGGAGAGCAGGTACGCCAGCGGTGCGTCGTTGAACTTGGTCGTCAGCTGGACGACCGAGCGGGCGCCCGCGGCGAGGGCGAACAGGCCGTAGACCGCGACGAGGACGCGACCCGGACCGCGGCGGGTCGTGGCGGCGTCCGTCGAGCCCGTCGCGTCAGCCAAGGGGACCCGCCCAGATCTGGTGCAGCCGAAGGACCATGACCGGCAGCACCACGAACACGACCAGCAGCACGGTCGAACCGTAGCGGTTCTTCTCGCCGACGGCCCACGCCACACCCGCGGGCGGTACGAGCACCGCACCGATCAGGTAGCCGAGGAACGTCCCGCGGGCGATGTCCCGGTCGGACCCGACCAGGAGCACGATGCCGACGACGAGCTGGACGATGACGGTCAGCTCGAGGACCGCCGCCCCGACCAGCAGCGCCAGGTCGACGCCCTTGTCGCGCACGACCAGCACGACCGCCCACAGCGCCGGCACGAGCGAGGCGACGACCACCAGCGTCTCGACGGCGGGGTTCACCTGCCCGATCCTGCCAGGGTCGAGCACCTAGGGTGGCGTCCATGCCCGGAGCGGACGTCGTCGTGGTCGGCGGAGGCATCGCCGGGGTCTCCGCCGCCGCGTTCGTGGCCGCCGGCGGCGCCTCGGTCGTGCTGCTGGAACGCGAGAGCGCGCTGTCGGTGCACACGACCGGCCGTTCGGCAGCCCTGTACCTCGCCAACTACGGCCTGGAGCAGACCCGCCGGCTCACCTGGGCGGCCCGCGCGTTCCTCGATGCGCCCCCCGACGGCTTCGCGGACGCGCCGCTGCTCAGCCAGCGCGGGATGGTCTTCGTGGGGTCGGCGGCTGACTCGGCTGCCCTGCACGAGCTGGTGACCGTCGGACGGCTGCTCGATCCGTCGATCACCATGCTCGACGCGGGCGAGGTGCTGCGGCTGTGCCCGGTCCTGCGACCTGAGCTCGTCGCTGGTGGGGTCCTCGAGCCCGGCGCGTCCGACCTCGACGTGGCGGCCCTCCACAGTGGCTTCACCCGGCAGCTGAGGGCCTTCGGGGGCGTGGTGGTCAGGTCCGCCGAGGTGGTCGGCCTCACGGCTCTGGACGATGGCTGGCGGGTCACGACGGCCGCCGACTCCTACGACTGCGGCCAGGTGATCGACGCGGCGGGGGCGTGGGGCGACGAGGTCGCCCGGCTCGCCGGCGTCGCGCCGATCGGGCTCCGGCCGCTGCGGCGTACAGCGGCGACCGTCGGCCTACCCGCGGGAGTGGACGCACGGGGCTGGCCGGCCGTCAACGACGCCAGGAACCGCTGGTACTTCAAGCCCGAGGGCGACGGGTTGCTGATCTCGCCGGCCGACGAGACCCCGAGCGTCCCGTGCGATGCCCGGCCGGACGACCTCGACGTGGCGCTTGCGATGGAACGGGTGAGCGAGGTGACGACGTTGCCGCTGCGGTCGGTACGCAGCACGTGGGCCGGCCTTCGTACCTTCAGCCCTGACGGGGACATGGTGATCGGCCGCGACCCGCTGGCACCGGGGTTCGTCTGGTGCGTCGGCCAGGGCGGCTACGGCATCCAGTCCGCTGCTGCCGTCGGCCGGCTCACCGCTGACCTCGTCACCGGTACCGCCCCGACCTGGGCGCTGGACGTCGGCATCGACCTCGCGGCGCTCGCCCCGGACCGCTTCGAGCGGAGTCTGCCCTCCCCACCCCGTTGATCATGGGCAGATGGCCCCCGTTCCATGATCTACATGGGCCATCTGCCCATGATCAACGACGGAGGAGTGGGGGGCTGGCCCGGGGTGGGGTCAGTTGGGGGAGTACGGCTGGCGGGGGTAGTCGATGCCGGGAAGGCTCGGCAGCGTACGGAGGATCGCGGACTCGCGGCGCAGGAGGCCGAGCTCGAGCAGCAGCCGGGTGGACGTGTCGGGCGCGGCCAGCAGGGACTGGTGGTCGCCGATGTCGAGGACCATCGTGGCCGCGACCAGATAGGACAGCACGCCGGCGTCGACCGGCAGGTCGTCGTCCTCGTCTTCGACGTCCTGCGTGGCGAGCAGGGCCTCGCGGTAGGCCCGGAACTGCCGGAGCACGCTGCTGGCGATGACCTCGGAGGCGTCTCCGGCCGGCTCGTCCAGCCACTCGACCTCACCCTGGAGGTACGGCAAGGTCGAGTCGAGGGCGAGCACCCGGAACCGTCGGGCGCCGCTCGTGACGATGTCGTACCGCCCGTCCTCGTACGCCTCCACACCGCGCAGCTCGGCCGAGCAGCCGATCTCGTGCAGCGCGGCGACGGTGCCCTCGCCCACCTCGTGACCGACTCGGATCGCGACCACGCCGAAGAAGCGCGGCCCGCCCGAGTCCGGCCGCTCGACGAGGTCGCGCACGAGGTCCCGGTAGCGCTCCTCGAAGATGTGCAACGGCAGCAGGAGGCCGGGGTACAGGACCGTGCCCAGCGGGAACAGCGGGATCCACTCGGTCACCCGCCAGAGCCTATGGGTCGGTACGGCCGTCCCAGCGCGTTCCCTAGACTGGCCTCATGATCCGGCGCATCGACCTGCGTGGCACGCAGCCCGACCTCGACTCGGTGCTGCCCAGGGCCGCGCTCGACGTCGAGGCCGCGATGGTCACCGTCCGCCCGATCTGCGAGGCCGTACGGGATCGAGGCGACGACGCCCTGGCCGATCTGTCCGAACGGTTCGACGGGGTGCGTCCGCCCAGCCTTCGAGTACCCGCCGACGCCCTGGCCTGGGCGCTCGAGGGGCTGGACCACGACGTCCGCGCCGCGTTCGAGGAGTCGATCCGTCGGACCCGCCTGGTGCACGACGACCAGCGCCGGCAGAGCAGCACGACGCAGGTGGTCCCCGGGGGAACGGTCACCGAGCGCTGGGTCCCCGTCGACCGCGTGGGCCTGTACGTCCCCGGCGGGATCGCCCCGCTCGCCAGCAGCGTCGTGATGAACGTCGTGCCCGCGCAGACCGCCGGCGTCGCGTCGATCGCGGTCGCGAGCCCGCCGCAGCGCGAGTTCGGCGGGCTGCCGCACCCGACCATCCTCGCCGCCTGCGCCCTGCTCGGCGTCGACGAGGTCTATGCCGTCGGTGGTGCGCAGGCGATCGCCATGTTCGCGTACGGAACGGCGACCTGCCGCCGCGCCGCTCTCGTCACCGGCCCGGGCAACATCTGGGTCGTCGCGGCCAAGCGGCTGCTGAAGGGCCGCATCGGCATCGACGCCGAGGCCGGGCCGACCGAGATCGCGATCCTCGCGGACGACTCGGCGGACCCCGCCCACGTGGCCGCCGACCTCATCAGCCAGGCCGAGCACGACCCGCTGGCCGCCTCGGTCCTCGTGACGCCCAGCGTGCAGCTCGCCGACGCGGTCGAGGCCGAGCTGGTCGTCCAGGTGGGTGCGACCAAGCACGTCGAGCGCATCACGGCGGCCCTCTCCGGCCGGCAGTCCGGCATCGTCCTGGTCGACGACGTCGACGCGGGGCTCGACGTCGTCAACGCCTACGCCGCGGAGCACCTGGAGATCCAGACGCGCCACGCGCCCGAGGTTGCCGCCCGCGTCCGCAACGCCGGGGCGGTCTTCGTCGGGGCCTGGGCTCCGGTATCGCTGGGCGACTACTGCGCGGGGTCCAACCACGTCCTGCCGACCGGCGGCTGCGCCTGCCACTCGAGCGGGCTCTCGGTGCAGAGCTTCCTGCGCGGCATCCACGTGGTCGACTACTCCGAGGCTGCCCTCCGCGAGGTGGCCGGCCACGTCGTCGCGCTCGCGGGTGCCGAGGACCTGCCGGCCCACGCGGCGGCCGTGCACGTCCGCTTCCCCGGCGGCGACGAGCCGTCATGACCGAGATCGAGTCGCTGCTGCGCGAGGACCTGCGCGGGCAGTCGCCCTACGGTGCGCCGCAGCTCGACGTGCCGGTACGCCTGAACACCAACGAGAACCCGCACCCGCCGTCCGCTGCGCTCGCCGCCGACATCGGTGCGGCCGTCGCGGAGGCCGCTGCCGACCTCAACCGCTACCCCGACCGCGAGGCCCACGCCCTGCGCTGCGACCTGGCCGCCTACCTGGCCGCCCGTACCGGCCAGCCGCTCACCAGCAGCGAGGTCTGGGCGGCGAACGGCAGCAACGAGATCCTGCAACAGCTGTTGCAGGCGTTCGGCGGTCCCGGCCGCACCGCCCTGGGCTTCGAGCCGTCGTACTCGATGCACCGGCTGATCGCGCTGGGCACCTCGACGGCGTGGACGCCCGCCCACCGGGAGGCGGACTTCACGCTGTCGGCTGGTCACGCGGCTGCCGTCGTGGCCGAGGCCCGGCCGGACGTGACGTTCCTGTGCTCGCCCAACAACCCGACGGGTACGGCGCTCGATCTCGATGTCGTCGAAGCCGCCTACGAGGCCGCGCAGGGGCTGGTCGTCGTCGACGAGGCCTACGCCGAGTTCTCCAGCCGCCCCTCGGCCGTCGCGCTGCTGCCGGGGCGGCCCCGGCTGGTCGTCACGCGCACCATGTCCAAGGCGTTCGCCTTCGCCGGCGCACGTGTCGGCTACCTCGCGGCCGACTCGGCCGTGGTCGACGCGCTCCGGCTGGTCCGCCTGCCCTACCACCTGTCCGCGCTCACGCAAGCGGCCGCCCGAGCAGCACTGGCCCGGTCCGGCGAGCTGCTGGCGGGCGTCGACGACGTCAACGCGCAGCGCGACCGCATCGTCGCCGAGCTGCGCGGCCTCGGCCTGACCGTGATCGACTCCGACGCCAACTTCGTCCTGTTCGGCGGGTTCCCCGACCAGGCGCGGGTGTGGCAAGAGCTGCTCGACCGTGGCGTGCTCGTCCGCGACGTCGGGCTCGCCGGCTGGCTGCGCGTCACGGCCGGCACCGACCGCGAGGTCACTGCGTTCCTCGATGCTGTCGCCCAGGTGAAGAAGGAGATCAACCCATGAGCCGCTCCGCCCGGGTGCACCGCAAGACGAAGGAGTCCGAGGTCCTCGTCGAGCTCGATCTCGACGGTACGGGCAACACCGACATCGAGACCGGCGTGCCGTTCTTCGACCACATGCTGACCCAGCTGGGCAAGCACGGCGGGTTCGACCTGACCGTACGCACCACTGGGGACCTCGAGGTCGACGCGCACCACACGGTCGAGGACACGTCGCTGGCGGTCGGGCAGGCGCTTCGCGAGGCGCTCGGCGACAAGGTCGGCATCCGCCGGTTCGGCGACGCCATGGTGCCACTGGATGAGACGCTGGTGCAGGCCGCAGTCGACATGTCCGGGCGGCCCTACGTCGTCCACGTCGAGCCGGACGTCGTCGAGCTGATCGGCAGCTACGACACGTCGCTCACCCGGCACATCTGGGAGTCGATCTCGGCGTCGGCACAGATCTGCCTGCACGTGCGCGTCGTCACGGGTCGCAACGCCCATCACATCGTCGAGGCGCAGTTCAAGGCCGTGGCACGCGCCATGCGTGACGCGGTGGCGCTCGACCCGCGGGTCGTCGGCGTGCCGTCCACCAAGGGCACCCTCGGGTGAGCCGACCTCGGGTCGTGGTGCTCGACTACGGCTCCGGCAACCTGCGATCGGCGCAGCGCGCGGTCGAGCGGGTGGGTGCCGACGTGACGGTCACCTCCGACGCGACCGAGGCGCTGGCTGCCGACGGGCTGGTGGTCCCTGGTGTCGGAGCGTTCGCCGCCTGCATGAGCGGCCTGCTGGCCGTCGACGGCCCCTCGGTCGTGGAGCAGCGGGTCAAGGCCGGCCACCCGGTGCTCGGCATCTGTGTCGGGATGCAGGTGCTGTTCGACGAGGGCGTCGAGCACGGCGTGCAGACGCCGGGCTTCGGCCGCTGGCGCGGCGTCGTCGAGCGCCTGCACGCGCCCGTGCTCCCGCACATCGGGTGGAACACCGTCCAGCCGGGCGACGGGTCGGCCCTCTTCCGCGGCGTGGCGGGGGAGCGGTTCTACTTCGTCCACTCGTACGCTGTCCGCCGGTGGGACGACGAGGAGCATGCGGCCGGGGCCACGGTGACGTGGGCCGAGCACGGCGAGCCGTTCGTCGCTGCCGTCGAGGACGCTGACGGCGTCCTTGCCGCGACCCAGTTCCACCCGGAGAAGTCGGGCGACGCTGGGGCGGCGCTGCTCACGAACTGGTTGGAGGCTCTGCGATGACGGCGCGCTCGCGGTCCCGATCGCGCTCCAGGTCCCGCCGGCCCCCGGCGCGACGGCGTGGCGGCTGGCCCTGGTGGGTCCGGCTGGTCGTCGGCGGCGCCTTCGTCGCCGGTGTCGTCTTCGTCGTCCTGTGGTTCAACGCGCTCGCCACCTGGGTCAAGGTCCTGAGCATCGTCGGCGTGGTCCTCCTGGTCGCGTCGTGGTGGCTCTGGACGAGGCGGCACGAGATCCGCGCCGAGATGGAACGTCGCGAGGCGCGCGGGCGATGAGCCGGCAACGGGCCCGGCTGCGCGCCGAGCGGGAGCAGCAGCAGGCCGCAGTGCGCGCGCGGCGGGCCAAGGACGCCGACCGCCGGGCCGCGCGGGCGGCACGCAGGCGGGTGGTCGTCGACGCCGTCCCGCGGCGACGGGTGCGCACGGCACGACCGACGGGCATCCTCGCGGCCCGCCGCCGGCGGCGCTTCACGGTGACCATCGTGCTCGCCCTGCTCGTGCAGGTGGCAGCCTGGTGGCTGTCCGACTCGTGGTGGCTGCGCTCCACCGTCGCGATCCTCACGCTGCTGTTCGCCCCCGTCGTGCTCACCCTGCTCTCCGACCGGAGGTCGTGACCCGTGCCGCTGGAGCTGTTGCCCGCCGTCGACGTCGCCGACGGTCAGGCGGTGCGCCTGGTCCAGGGCGCCGCCGGGTCCGAGACCTCGTACGGCGACCCGATGGCGGCGGCGCTCGCCTGGCAGGGGGCGGGCGCCGAGTGGATCCACCTCGTCGACCTCGACGCGGCGTTCGGCCGCGGCTCCAACCACGCCCTGCTGGCCGATGTCGTGCGATCCCTCGCGTGTCGGGTGGAGCTGTCCGGAGGCATCCGGGACGACGAGTCGCTGGGCGCTGCCCTCGCGACGGGTTGCACCCGCGTCAACATCGGGACCGCGGCCCTCGAGGACCCGGACTGGTGCGGGCGGGCGATCGCCGAGCACGGCGAGCGCATCGCCGTCGGTCTCGACGTGCGCGGCACGACGCTCGCGGCCCGCGGGTGGACGCAGGAGGGCGGTGACCTCTGGGAGGTCCTGGACCGGCTCGAACGGCAGGGGTGTCCCCGCTACGTCGTCACCGACGTCACCAAGGACGGGACGCTCCGCGGCCCCAACCTCGACCTGCTGCGCCAGGTGTGCGCCCGTACCGACCGTCCGGTCGTGGCCTCCGGCGGGGTCTCGTCCCTGGCCGACCTCCGTGCGATCGCCTCGTTGACGCACCTCGGCGTCGAGGGTGCGATCGTCGGAAAGGCGTTGTACGCGCAGGCTTTCACGCTCGAAGAGGCCCTTGCCGCGATGGCCGCTCCGGATCTGGCATGACGCCGGCGGAGCGGCACGGGAGCGGCGGACCCTACGAGGAGGCCATCGGCTACTCGCGCGTCGTCGTCCACGGTGACCAGGCGTGGACGGCCGGCTGCACGGCGACGGTCGACGGCGTGGTGGTCTGCGAGGAAGACGCGTACGGGCAGGCGCTGACCGCGTTCGGGATCGGGCTGGCGGCCCTCGAACGGGCCGGCTTCGCGGTCGGCGACGTCGTGCAGACCCGCATGTACGTCGTCGACGTCGCGACCTGGTCGGACGACGTGGGGCGGGCGCACGGGGAGCTGTTCCGGTCGGTACGCCCCGCCGCCACGATGGTCGGCGTCACGGCGCTCGTCGACCCTCGGATGCTCGTCGAGGTCGAGCTGGTGGCGCACCGCGACGTGCCGGCGAAGGATCGCGCGTGAGCGTCGCCGTCCGCGTCATCCCGTGCCTCGACGTCGATGCCGGCCGGGTGGTCAAGGGCGTCAACTTCGTCGACCTGCGCGACGCCGGCGACCCTGTCGAGCTCGCCCGCACGTACGACGCCGAGGGCGCCGACGAGCTGGTGTTCCTCGACATCACGGCGAGCAGCGGCGACCGTGCGACGACGTACGACATGGTGAGCCGGACCGCCGACCAGGTGTTCATCCCGCTGACCGTTGGCGGCGGCGTGCGCACGGTCGACGACGTCGACCGGCTGCTTCGCGCCGGCGCCGACAAGGTGGGCGTCAACTCGGCGGCGATCGCGCGGCCTGAGCT
The DNA here is from genome assembly GCA_036770165.1 of Actinomycetes bacterium. Lineage (GTDB taxonomy): Bacteria > Actinomycetota > Actinomycetes > Prado026 > Prado026 > JANYIP01. The sequence continues at coordinate 11,057 of DAIPJR010000048.1, forward strand.
GGTGGCCGAGATCGCCGATCGGTTCGGGGCGCAGGTGCTCGTGCTCAGCG
>DAIPJR010000240.1:0-3509 GCA_036770165.1 Actinomycetes bacterium
CCGCGGCGACCTCCACACGCACTCGGACTGGTCCGACGGCGGCTCACCGATCCGCGAGATGGCGGAGGCGGCGATCGCGCTCGGCCACTCGTACCTGGCCCTCACCGACCACTCGCCGCGGCTGACCGTAGCGAACGGGCTGACGCCGGCGCGGCTGCGCAGCCAGCTCGACCTCGTGACCGGGATCAACGAGGAGCTGGCGCCGTTCCGGATCCTCACCGGCATCGAGGTGGACATCCTCGACGACGGCGGCCTCGACCAGGAGCCCGAGCTGCTGGACCGGCTCGACATCGTCGTCGCCTCCGTGCACTCCAAGCTGCGCATGCCGTCGGCGGACATGACCCGCCGGATGGTGGTCGCGGCGGCCAACCCGCACACCGACATCCTCGGCCACTGCACCGGGCGCATGGTCACCGGGAATCGGCACCGGCCCGAGTCGGAGTTCGACGCAGACCTCGTGTTCGAGGCGTGCCGTCAGTTCGGCGTCGCCGTCGAGATCAACTCCCGACCGGAACGGCTGGACCCGCCGAAACGCTTGCTGCGCCTCGCGGTCGAGGCCGGCTGCCGCTTCTCCATCGACACCGACGCCCACGCGCCGGGGCAGCTGGACTGGCAGCCGTACGGGTGCGAGCGGGCCGCCGCCTGCGGGGTGGAATCCGGCACCGTGATCAACACGTTGGAGGTCGAGGAGCTGCTGGCGTGGACGAGGAGGGCGCGATGACGACGGCCGTGGACGTACGCCGTGCCGGGGACCGGTTCAGCACGAGGATCTCGTGGCTGGACTCGAAGCACTCCTTCTCCTTCGGGCCGCACTACGACCCCGGCAACACCCACTTCGGGCTGCTGCTCGTGTCCAACGACGACGTGGTCTCCCCGGGTGCCGGGTTCGAGACGCACCCCCACCGCGACATGGAGATCGTGACGTGGGTCCTCGACGGCGCCCTCGTCCACCAGGACTCGCAGGGTCACAACGGCGTCATCTACCCGGGGCTCGCCCAGCGGATGACGGCGGGTACGGGCATCTTGCACAGCGAGAAGAACGACGCCTGGCGGATCACCGGCGAGGCCGTGACCGACCAGCCGGTGCACTTCATCCAGATGTGGGTGCTGCCCGACGAGGCGCGGCTGGAACCCGGGTACGAGCAGCTGGACATCGGTACCGAGCTGGCCGCCGGCGGGCTGGTCGTCGTCGCGTCAGGGCGGCCGGAGCACAAGGACGCATCCGCGATCCGCATCCAGCAGCGCGGCGCCGCCCTCTACGCCGCCCGGCTCGCCCCGGGCGAGGCGGTCGCGCTGCCGACGTCGCCGTACGCGCATCTGTACGTCGCGAAGGGCTCCGTCGACCTCGAGGGGGCCGGACGCCTGACCACCGGCGACTCCGCGCGCATCACGGCCGCCGAGGGCCAGCGGGTCACCGCCGTCGACGGCGCCGCCGAGGTCCTGGTCTGGGAGATGCACTCCGCCGCCTAGCTGACACGAGGCGGCGTGACTCAGGACTCAGGACTCGCCGAGACCCGATCCCGGGTCGGCGGCAGTGACGTCCAGCAGCTGGTACTTCTCGATCGCCGCGAGCGGTGCGCCGGCGTCCACCTCGCCGCGCTTGGCCAGCAGCGCCAGCGTCTGTACGGCGATCGACTCGGCGTCGACCTTGAAGTGCCGCCGGAGGGCACCCCGCGTGTCGGACATGCCCCAGCCGTCGGTGCCCAGCGACGCGAAGTCCCCGTCCACCCACGGCATGATCTGGTCCTGCACCGCCCGGGTGAAGTCACTGACGGCGACCACCGGTCCGGGCTGCCCCGCGAGCTGCGACGACACGAAGGATGTGCGCCTCTCGGCGGCCGGGTTGAGCAGGTTCCAGCGGTCGGCGCCGAGCCCGTCGCGGCGCAGCTCGTTCCACGACGTCACCGACCAGACGTCGGCGTGGACGCCCCAGTCGTCGCGCAGCAGCTCGGCGGCGCGCAGCGCCCAGGGCACGGCGACGCCGGAGGCGAGCACCTGCGCACGTGGCGCCCCCTCGGGCACGTCGGCCGCCGCCTGGTAGACGTACATCCCTCGCAGCAGTGCATCGACGTCGACGCCCTCCGGCTCGGCCGGCTGCACGTACGGCTCGTTGTAGATCGTGAGGTAGTAGTACAGGTCCTCGGGGTCCTCGCCGTACATCCGGCGCAGGCCGTCGCGCACGATGTGGCCGACCTCGTACCCGAAGGCCGGGTCGTAGTGGACGACGGCCGGGTTGGTCGACGCGAGCAGCGGCGAGTGGCCGTCCTCGTGCTGCAGGCCCTCACCGTTCAGCGTCGTACGGCCCGCGGTGGCGCCGAGGACGAAGCCACGCGCCATCTGGTCGCCGGCCGCCCAGAACCCGTCGCCCGTCCGCTGGAACCCGAACATCGAGTAGAAGACGTAGATCGGGATCATCGGCTCGCCGTGCGTCGCGTAGGACGTGCCCGCCGCCGTGAACGACGCCACCGAGCCGGCCTCGTTGATCCCTTCGTGCAGGATCACGCCTGTCTCGGACTCCTTGTACGACAAGACCATGTCCCGGTCGACCGAGAGGTAGGTCTGCCCGTGCGGGCTGTAGATCTTCTGCGTCGGGAAGAGCGAGTCCATCCCGAAGGTGCGCGCCTCGTCCGGGATGATCGGTACGAACCGGAAGCCGATCTCCTTGTCCTTCAGCAGCTCCTTGAGCAGCCGTACGAAGGCCATGGTCGTCGCGACGGGCTGGTTGCCCGAGCCGCGCCGGACCACCTCGTAGGGCGCGTCGCCGGGCAGCGTGAGCGCCTTGACGTGCGGGCGCCGGTCGGGCAGGTAGCCGCCCAGCGCGGTCCGCCGCTCGTGCAGGTAGCGGATCACGTCGGAGTCGGCACCCGGGTGGTAGTAAGGCGGCAGCTTGGCGTCGATCTGGTCGTCCGGGATCGGGATCTGCAGCCGGTCGCGGAACACGATGAGGTCTTCGAGCGACAGCTTCTTCATCTGGTGCGTGGCGTTGCGGGCCTCGAAGTGGCTGCCGAGGGTCCAGCCCTTGATGGTCTTGGCGAGGATCACCGTCGGCTGGCCGCTGTGCTCGGTCGCCGCCTTGTACGCCGCATACAGCTTGCGGTAGTCGTGCCCGCCGCGCTGCAGCGACCAGATCTCCTCGTCGGTCCAGCTCTCCACCATCTTGCGGGTGCGCGGGTCGCGGCCGAAGAACTGCTCGCGGATGAAGGCACCGCCCTCGGCCTTGAACGTCTGGTAGTCGCCGTCGGGGGTCTGGTTCATGACGTTGACCAGCGCGCCGTCCGTGTCGGCGGCGAGCAGCTGGTCCCAGTTGCGGCCCCAGACCACCTTGATGACGTTCCAGCCGGCGCCGCGGAACAGCGCCTCCAGCTCCTGGATGATCTTGCCGTTGCCGCGCACCGGTCCGTCCAGCCGCTGCAGGTTGCAGTTGACGACGAACGTGAGGTTGTCGAGCTCCTCGCGGGCGGCCAGGCCGATCGCACCCACCGACTCGACCTCGTCCATCTCGCCGTCGC
>DAIPJR010000241.1:0-3464 GCA_036770165.1 Actinomycetes bacterium
CCGCACCGAGCCCGACTGCCCCGGCTGCTGCTGCGGCAGCGACGCCGGAGATCCCGGCACCGCCGCCGGCCGCCGCCGCGCCGGCCACGCTCGTACCTGCACCCGCACCAGCCCCCGCGCCTGTCCCCGAAGCCGTCCCGGCCGCTGCCCCGCCGTGCCCCGCCGCCGCCGCACCGTGCCCGGCTGCTGCGGCACCGTGCCCGGCCGCCGCCGCACCGGTACCGAGCAGGGCCCCGGCCTTGAGGTACCCGGCCGCAGCGAGGCCGAGCACCAGTGGCGCGATGACCGCGCGCATGCCGTGGTTGACGTCGGTGAGCTCGAGGACGAGGCCCCGGCACCGCTCGCAGCCGACCAGGTGGTCCTCGACCTGGGCCGTCTCGCGCTTGGACAGCCCGCCGCGCGCGTAGGCGCCGAGCCGGTCCGCGTACGGCTGGCAGCCCGCGTCCTGGGGGTCGTTCAGGTGCTGCTGCAGGTAGGCCTGCCGCAGGCCCTCGCGCGCGCGGTAGGCCAGCGCGGCGACCCCGTTGGCGGTCAGCCCGAGCAAGGGGGCGACCTCGGCCGGGTTCAGCCCCTCGACCTCGGTGTGCCAGAGGACCGTCTGCCACCGTTCGGGCAGCGACGAGTACGCGCGCGAGACGATCGACCGTTCGAGGCCCTCGAGGGCGGGGTCGACGAACGGCACCCCGGGGTCGTACGGCGTGAGGTCGTCGGAGACCTGGACTCTGTTGGTCTGCTTCGTACGGTCGTACGCGTGCCGGCGCAGCGCGGTGAGCAGGTAGGCACGGAACGCCACGTCCGGCCCGCCGCCCGCCTGGACCACGGTGAGGACCTTCGCGAACGCCTCCGACACGAGGTCATCGGCCTCGTTGGGGTCGCGGGTGAGCTGGCGGGCGAGCGCGCGAGCGGCACCGACGTGCCGGTCGAACAGCGGGCCGAACGACGCGGTGTCGCCCGACCGGACCGCCGTGATCAGCTCTGCGTCACTCGGGCCCGGCGCCTCGAGAGGTGCCAGCTCGGTGTCGAGCGGCGGCAGGTCGGTCACGGGAGTTCGGGTCTCCTCGGCGCTGAAAGGGCATACCTCTGCAAAGGGGACGGCGACCGCGCTCGCGCGTGACGGGAGAAGGCCACCGAACCTTCAGAAATTTCTTCGGTCTTTTCCGCGTCACGGTTGAGCCGCAGCCCCGTCTCATCGGTGTCGAAGGGCCGAACGGGCGCAGAAGGAGGAGACACCATGGCGGACGACGCACTGGCCGTGCTCTTCCCTCTGGGCGGACCTGCCTCCGCAATCCGTTCGAAGTGGCAGCGGTATTCAGCCGAGGCTTACTGGGCCCACCCGGCCGACTGGTGGGACCCGGCCGTCGATGCTCTGGCGGAGGCCGTCGCGGACGGGCGGGACGCGACGGTCCCCGCCGAGCTTCTCGGGGCCGTGCGCGCCGAGGCCGGCGTCGGCCTGCCGGAGGCGCTTGACGACCTCGCGGCGCTCTACACCGTCGTCAGCCAGTCCGTTCCGCCGTTCGAGGTGGTCCGCTCCTTCACCGGAGGCTGGGCCGACGCGGGCGTCAACCCGGTCCGCACCTCCTCCTGCCAGGACGCGATGACCGGCCTCGCGACCTCGTCCTACCTGCGTACCCGGCTCGCGGAGGTCTACCGCAGCGCCGTCGCCGACAACGTGCTCGTGACCGACACGATGGGCATCGTCATCCTCGACGCCTCGGTGATGACCACCGACCCGTGGCAGCGACTGGCCCGCGTGTGCGTCCTCGCCGACTGCCTGCGCGAGATGTTCGCCGGCGGCGAGTCGCTCGTGGCCCTCGGCTCCGGCCGCGTCGCCGCCCTCGTCCCCCGTGGCGAGGACCTGAACCCGATGCTGACGCGGCTGAAGGATCTTGTCGACGTACGCCTGGTGGTGGGCGGCCTCTCACGGGCTTCCCGCCGCCCCCCGCGGGTATGGCTGGAGCCGCTCCCCGCTGACTACGACCAGGCACTCGCGCTCCTTCGGGAGCTCGAGCGCTGAAAGGGCGTGTCGGGCCGGCCGAGGGGGCTGGCCCGACACTGCTTCGGACCCATCGAGGGGGTGGCTCCGGAGCTGTTCGGGCTCTTCGAGGGGATGAGCTCGGACTCTTCGCCCGGCGGTGCACCGGCCCCTGGAGGGGTAGGCCGGTGCACCGCTGAGGCCTACATCCGGGCCAGCAGCGCGCGCAGGGACCGGGCCGTCTCCAGAGGGTGGGCCAGAGCGGCGAAGTGGCCGAGCTGCACGCTCTCGACGGGCCAGTGCCGGCCCGCAGCGAGACGGGCCACGTAGTCGTATCCCTCCGACGTCCGCAGCACGCCGCAGGGTGCGTCCGGCCAGTCGACCGGTACGGGCAGCGGCTCGGTGAAGAAGTCGAGCCCGCGCGGGCGGAGCGACGCGAGGAGGACTGCGCGGTCGCCGTCGTCGGGGACCACCTCCCTGAGGTCGGTGTCAGACCAGGCCGGGAAGCGCGCGCCGGCCTCGAGGGCCGCACGCAGCTCGGCCGCGAGCACCGGGTCCTCGCCGGTCATCAGGTCCAGCCGCGAGGCCGCTCGCCCGGGTCGCGGGAGCCCGGCGTCGAGGAACAGGTAGCCGCCCACGGCCCCGCGGGCGGCGCGCCGGGCGAAGCCCACCTGGGCGAGCAGCGGGCCGGCGCCGCTGTGCCCGACGAGGACCACCGCGTCGTCGGGACGGGCCACTCCAGCCGCCGTCTGGAGCGCTGCAGCGGCTACATAGCGCGTCGCGTACGGCGGCTGCTGGTCGTCGGCGACCTCCACCGCGACCACGGCCGTGCCGTCGGCGCGCAGCAGGTCGGGGAGCTCGCCCCACGCTGCGGCGCCGGTGAGAGGCGAGTGCAGCAGGACGAGGGTGCCGGGCTTCACGGCTCCAGCCTGCCCTAGGCTCGCGACCCATGAGCGCACGCGACGAACTCCTCGAGCAGATCAAAGCCAAGGCGGTCGTCCACGGCCGCGTCACGCTGACGTCGGGCCGCGAGGCCGACTACTACGTCGACCTGCGGCGGATCACGCTCGACGCCGACGCCGCACCTCTCGTCGGAGAGGTCATGCTCGACACCACCGCCGACCTGGACTTCGTTGCCGTGGGCGGGCTCACCCTCGGTGCCGACCCCGTCGCGGCCGCGATGCTGCACGCGGCTGCCGCCAGAGGCCGCCGGCTCGACGCGTTCGTCGTGCGCAAGGAGGGCAAGGCGCACGGCCTCCAGCGGCGGATCGAGGGACCAGACGTGGCCGGCCGACGGGTGCTCGCCGTCGAGGACACCTCGACCACCGGCGGGTCCGTCCTCACCGCAGTCGAGGCGCTCCGCGAGGCCGGCGCCGACGTCGTCGGCGTGGCCGTCATCGTCGAGCGCGGGGCGGCGGCGGCGATCGCCGAGGCTGGCCTGCCCTACCGCACGGCCTACACCGCGGCGGACCTCGGCCTGTAGTTGCCCGCC
>DAIPJR010000242.1:0-3436 GCA_036770165.1 Actinomycetes bacterium
GCGATCCTCGCGCTCGCCGATGCGCTGGACAAGAACGCGTCGGTCGTCCTCCATGCCAACGCCGACGACGTGGCCCGTGCGGTGGCCGACGGCACCGACGCGGCCCTCGTCGACCGGCTCACCCTCTCGACCGAGCGCATCGCCGACATCGCGGCCGCCCTGCGTCAGGTCGCCGACCTCCCCGACCCGGTCGGGGAGGTCGTGCGCGGCTCCACCTTGCCGAACGGCCTCGAGCTGCGTCAGGTTCGCGTACCGCTCGGCGTGGTCGGGATCATCTACGAGGCGCGCCCCAACGTGACCGTCGATGCAGCCGGGCTCTGCCTCAAGAGCGGCAACGCCGTGCTCCTGCGCGGGTCCTCGTCGGCGTACTCGTCCAACGCCGCGCTCGTCTCGGTGATGCAGGAGTCGCTGGTTGCGAGCGGCCTGCCCGCTGACGCCATCCAGCTCGTACCCGGCACGTCGCACGAGTCCGTACGCCACCTCATGACGGCACGGGGCCTGGTCGACGTGCTCATCCCGCGGGGCGGGGCCGGGCTGATCCGCAGCGTCGTCGACGGGTCGACGGTGCCGGTCATCGAGACGGGTATCGGCAACTGCCACGTCTACGTGGACGCCTCGGCCGACGTCCCCAAGGCCGTACGGATCCTGGTCAACTCCAAGGCGCAGCGTACGAGCGTGTGCAACGCGGCCGAGACCTTCCTGGTCCATGCGGACATCGCACCCACCTTCCTGCCGGCGGCCCTGGCGGCGCTGCGCGAGGCCGGCGTGACGGTCCACGGCGACGAACGGATCGGCGCGTACGCGGCGGCGGCCGGAGTCGGGTTCGCGCCGGTGACCGAGGAGGACTGGCTCGCTGAGTACTACTCCCTGGACATCGCGGCCGGGGTCGTGGACTCGATCGACGAGGCCCTGGCCCACATCCGCCGCTACGGCAGCGGGCACACCGAGGCCATCGTCACGGACAGCCAGCCGGCGGCCCGCCGGTTCGTCGCGGGCGTCGACGCTGCGGCCGTGATGGTCAACGCGTCCACGCGGTTCACCGACGGCGGCGAGTTCGGTTTCGGCGCCGAGATCGGCATCTCGACGCAGAAGCTGCACGCGCGGGGACCCATGGGGCTGCCCGAGCTCACCTCGACGACGTATGTCGTGACCGGAGACGGCCACATCCGCGGCTGATTCGCCTAGCCTGGCAGCTGTGAGGCCCGACGAGGACGCTGGCGAGCAGCCGGACTTCGACCGCCTGGACGAGATCGTCGACGATCTCCTCGAGCCCGGTCGTCCGGTGCCGCGCTGGGCCGGTCCTGCCTTCCTCGTGATGTCGCTGCTGACCATCCCGTGGGCCGTCGAGCTGTGGGTGACGCTGCCCTATCGCGACGTGTCCGCCCACTACCGGCTGGCGTGGGTCGGCTTCGACTTCATGCTGGCGTTCGTCCTGGCCCGTACCGGCTGGCTGGCCTGGCGCGGGCACGACCACGTGGAGCTGCCCGCCGTGGCCACGGCCACCTTGCTGTTCGTCGACGTGTGGTTCGACATCGTGACTGCGTCCAACCCCAAGGACCGCGCGCTCGCGATCGGCTCGGCGATCCTGCTGGAGATCCCGCTCGCCCTGCTGTGCATCTGGATCGCGCAGAACGCGGAGAACGTACGGCGGCAGCGGCTGACGTGGGCGCTGCGGGTCGACCCCCGCTCCCTTCGCCGCTGACGGCGAACCGTTAGGCTCGGCCCCATGCTGCACACGAGCGTGACCGCCGTCCTGGCCGAGGCGACGCAGAACTCGACGCCCGACCCCGTCGCGCTCGGCCTGCTCGCCGGCGGCATCCTGGTGACGCTGCTGATCATCGTCACGCGGTTCAACAAGGACCGCTAGGCCGGTGGCCGACGGGCTCCTCGACCGTACGGTCGGCCTGTCGCAGGCGTTGCGCCGGGCCGGCATACCGGTGTCGCTGGCCGAGTCGCTGGACGCCGCGCGCGCGATGGGCGCCCTCCATCTCACTGAACGAGAGACGCTGCGCGCTGGCCTTGCCGCGTCGACCGTCAAACGGGCTGCGCACCGGCCGGCGTTCGACGCCCTGTTCGACCTGTGGTTCCCCGCGCTGATCGGCGAACCGTCGGGCCGCGGCATCGAGGGCAGCATCGACCGCAGTGTCGAAGCCGGCGCCGAGGGCGTCGGGAGCACGCCCGACGAGTCGCTGCGGGACCGCCTGGCCGGCCTGCTCCTCGACGGGGACGACGCGGGTCTGCGGCGCTTTGCCCGCGAGGCGGTCGGCCAGCTCGGGCGGGCGGAGTCGGCGCCGGGACGGCAGTCGTTCTTCGCCTACCGGGTCCTGCGCGAGCTGTCGCCCGACACCTTGATCGCCAGCCTGATCGAGGCCCTGCTGCGCGGGACCGGCAGCGAGCGCACGCCGTTCACCGAGGAGCTCGCCCGCCATACGGTCCGGGAGCGCATCGCGGCGTTCCGGCAGTACGTCGACGAGGAGGTGCGGCGTCGTCTGGCCGAGGAGAAGGGGGTCGAGTCGGTGTCGCGTACCGCGGTCGCCCCGCTGATCGAGCAGGTCGACTTCTTGCGGGCCTCGCGTGACGATCTCGCGGCCCTGCGCCGGTTGGTCCATCCGCTGGCCCGGCGGCTCGCGACGCGGCTCGCGGCCCGGCGGCGGCTCGGTCGGTCCGGTCGCCTCGACATGCGGCGCACCGTGCGTGCGTCGCTCGGGACCGGTGGCGTCCCGGTCGTCACCCACCACCGGCCGCGCCGGACGCACAAGCCGGAGCTGGTGCTGCTGTGCGACCTGTCCGGCTCGGTCGCCTCGTTCGCGCACTTCACGCTGCTGCTCACCTGGGCCCTGCAGGAGCAGTTCACGAAGGTGCGCGTGTTCGCCTTCATCGACAGCCTCGACGAGGTGACGCGCTACCTCGAGGGCACCGACGACCTGCCGTCCGCGCTCGCCCGGATGTCGCACGAGGCCCAGCTGGTCTGGTTCGACGGGCACTCCGACTACGGCCACGCCTTCGAGGTCTTCGCCGAGCGCTACGCCGACGCCATCACGCCGAGGACGTCGCTGCTGGTCCTCGGCGACGGGCGGACGAACTACCGCAGCCTCGCCCTGCCGGTGCTGCGCCGGCTCGTCGGCCAGGCCCGCCACGCGTACTGGCTGAACCCGGAACCGAAGGGGCAGTGGGGGAGCGGCGACTCCGCGGCGCCGGCCTACGCGGACGTCGTGGAGATGGTCGAGTGCCGTACGGTCGCCCAGCTCGAGCAGTTCGTCAGCCGGCTGCTGCCCGCCTGACCGGCCGCCTGGCGACGAGCGTCTGGGCACCGACGGCGCCGCCCACGCTGAGGACGACGACGGCGCCGAGCAGGACGAGGCCGGTGGTCTGGACCCCTCCGGCCGCCGGGTCGGCGCCGAGGGCAGCCCCTACCGCGGGCGCCGCCGAGGAAGCG
>DAIPJR010000049.1:0-10557 GCA_036770165.1 Actinomycetes bacterium
CCGAGAACGGCTTGCGCCGCACCTTCTCGGTCAGCTGGCCGCCCTCCTCGTAGCCCACGTAGCCGGGCGGCGAGCCGAACAGCCGCGACACGGTGTGCTTCTCGGAGAACTCGCTCATGTCGAGCTGGATCAGGGAGTCCTCGTCACCGAACAAGAACTCCGCCAGCGTCTTGGACAGCTCGGTCTTGCCGACGCCGGAGGGGCCGGCGAAGATGAACGAGCCGCCGGGACGCTTCGGGTCCTTGAGCCCGGCCCGGGTGCGCCGGATGGCCTGCGACAGGGCCTTGATCGCCTGCTCCTGCCCGATGACGCGCTTGTGCAGCTCGTCCTCCATGCGCAGCAGGCGCTGGCTCTCCTCCTCGGTCAGCTTGAAGACCGGGATACCGGTCTGGGCGGCCAGGACCTCGGCGATGAGCTCCTCGTCGACCTCGGCGACGATGTCCATGTCGCCGGCCTTCCACTCGCGCTCGCGCTGGGCGCGCTCGCCGAGCAGGGTCTTCTCCGAGTCGCGCAGCGCCGCCGCCTTCTCGAAGTCCTGCGCGTCGATCGCGGACTCCTTCTCGCGACGGACGTTGGCGATCCGCTCGTCGAACTCGCGCAGGTCCGGCGGCGCCGTCATGCGACGGATCCGCAGCCGTGAGCCCGCCTCGTCGATCAGGTCGATCGCCTTGTCGGGCAGGAACCGGTCGCTGATGTACCGGTCGGCCATCGTCGCCGCGGCCACCAGCGCCGAGTCGGTGATGGACACCCGGTGGTGCGCCTCGTACCGGTCGCGAAGGCCCTTGAGGATCTCGATCGTGTGGGCGATCGTCGGCTCGGCGACCTGGATCGGCTGGAACCGACGCTCGAGCGCGGCGTCCTTCTCCAGGTGCTTGCGGTACTCGTCGAGCGTCGTCGCGCCGATCGTCTGCAGCTCGCCGCGGGCCAGCATGGGCTTGAGGATGCTGGCCGCGTCGATCGCGCCCTCGGCGGCACCCGCGCCGACCAGCGTGTGCAGCTCGTCGATGAACAAGATGATGTCGCCGCGGGTCCGGATCTCCTTGAGCACCTTCTTGAGGCGCTCCTCGAAGTCGCCGCGGTAGCGGCTGCCGGCCACGAGCGCGCCGAGGTCGAGCGTGTAGAGCTGCTTGTCCTTGAGCGTCTCGGGCACGTCGCCCTTGACGATCGCCTGGGCGAGGCCCTCGACGACGGCCGTCTTGCCCACGCCGGGCTCCCCGATCAGGACCGGGTTGTTCTTGGTACGGCGCGAGAGGACCTGCATCACGCGCTCGATCTCCTTCTCGCGCCCGATGACGGGGTCGAGCTTGCCCTCGCGGGCCGCCTGCGTGAGGTTGCGGCCGAACTGGTCGAGCACGAGCGACGTGGAGGGTGCCTCGGCCGAGGGGCCACCTGCTGCCGCCGGCTCCTTGCCCTGGTAGCCGGAGAGCAGCTGGATGACCTGCTGGCGGACGCGGTTGAGGTCGGCGCCGAGCTTGACGAGCACCTGAGCGGCGACGCCCTCGCCCTCGCGGATCAGGCCGAGCAGGATGTGCTCGGTGCCGATGTAGTTGTGGCCGAGCTGGAGCGCCTCGCGGAGGCTGAGCTCGAGGACCTTCTTGGCGCGCGGGGTGAACGGGATGTGCCCGCTGGGAGCCTGCTGGCCCTGCCCGATGATCTCCTCGACCTGCTGGCGGACGGCCTCCAGCGAGATGCCGAGGGACTCCAGCGCCTTCGCTGCGACACCCTCGCCCTCGTGGATGAGGCCGAGCAGGATGTGCTCGGTCCCGATGTAGTTGTGGTTGAGCATCCGGGCCTCTTCCTGGGCCAGGACGACAACGCGCCGCGCACGGTCTGTGAATCTCTCGAACATCTTCTGCGCTCCTCGCACGAGCGGTACACCGGGACGGCGACAGCCTTCCCTAGGTACCGATGCTAGCCCCGGGGACGGGGCAGCTCATTCCGACTCCCTGCCGCGAACAGCCGTGAACAGCCCTGAACGGCCCTGACCACTGCTTCACGCGTCCATCGACAGGAACAGGGCCCACCTTCAGAGCCTTCCCCCAGCTCCTACGCCACTGGCGAACAGGGGCGTCCGGCGTCCGGCTGACCGCAGCAGCCGGCGGCGGGCGAGAATGGCCGGTATGGCACCTCTCGCAGTCGTCGTCGGGGCTGGACCAGGGCTCGGCCTCGCCATCGCTGAACGGTTCGCGCGGGAGGGCTTCCGGCTCGCGCTCGTCGCCCGCACCCCGGACCGGCTGGACGTCTCGGCCCTTCCGGCCTCGGCGAAGACCCTGCTCGTGGCGGCCGACGTCAGCGACGAGCGGGCGCTGCGCGACGGCTTCGCAAGGATCCGTACGGAGGCCGAGGACGCGGAGGTCCTGGTCTACAACGCCTCGTCCTTCGTGCCGGGAAAGCCGTCCGAGCTGCCGTACGACGCCTTCCTCACCGGGCTGCGGATCGGCGTGGGCGGGGCGCTGGTGGCCATCCAGGAGGTGGCACCGGCCATGCGTGCCGCCGGGCACGGCACGATCCTGCTCACCGGCAGCGGGGTGGCCCTCAAGGCGTCCGCCGGGTCCGCGGCCCTCGCGGCGCAGAAGGCTGCGCTGCGGAGCCTTGCGTACACCGCCGCCGACGAGCTGGCGCCGCACGGCATCCACGTCGCGACGGTGACCATCCGGGGCGTGCTCGCGGCGGGGACGTACTTCGACCCGGCGCTCATCGCGGAGCAGTACTGGCGGCTGCACGCCGAGGGTCAAGGGCCGGCTGGTAGCCCGGACGGGTGGCATACCGAGGTCGACTACGCACAGTCACCCGCTCGGCCGAAGGAATAGTGCCGGGCGGTCGGTATGTTCTGTGCTGCGTCGGGTTGCCGGTAACCCCGGGCCCCACTTATAGCCGCTACGAGCGTGCCTACCGCCGAGAGGCGTTCTGGTGATCCGACGTCGAACTGGTCGAGGGCGGTCCCCCACGGGGAACCGCCCTCGACCAGTCTTCGTACGGTCTTCGTCCAGCAGGTCGGTGCTTGCGCCTGCCTACTTGTGCGCTGCGTCGAACTTCGCGACCACGTCGGCCGAGATGCGGCCGCGCTCGCTGACCTTCACCTTGTTGTTCTTGGCCCAGGCCCGGATCTCCGCCGTGCGGTTGGAACCGCCACCGCGCTTGGGCGCAGCGGAGCGGCGGCCACCACGGCCACCGACCTTGCGGGCCGAACCGACGTACGACGCGAATGCGTCGCGAAGCTTGGCCGCGTTCTTGGCCGACAGGTCGATCTCGTAGGACGAGCCGTCCAGCGAGAAGCCAACTGTCTCGACTGCCGATCCCCCGTCGATGTCGTCGACCAATATGACCTGCACTTTCTGAGCCACCTGAATCTCCCTGACTAGAACTGGATGCGGGGGACGGCTTCCCCAGAACGGGCACCCTCGCGAACTCGCCCGCTCGACACGCAGGCTCATCCAACGGGTTGCCGGACGAGAAATCAAATCAAAACGCCGACCCAGAATACGCGGCGTTCAGAGTTTCAGCAGCATCCGGGCATTGCCGAGTGTGTTCGGCTTGACCCGTTCAAGATCGAGAAACTCCGCAACGCCCTCGTCGTACGACTGCAAGAGCTGCTCGTAGACGTCGTGCGGCACCGGCGCCCCTTCGATCTCGACGAAACCGTGGTGGCCGAAGAATGCTGTCTCGAAGGTGAGGCAGAACACCCGCTCGACACCCACGGCACGGGCCTGGGCCAGCAATTCGGTGAGCACCAGGTGACCGATCCCGATACCCCGCTTCTCGGGGTGCACCGCGACGGTCCGCACCTCGGCCAGGTCCTCCCAGAGGACATGCAGGGCACCGCACCCGACGACCTCGCCGGCAAGGTCGGCGACGAAGAACTCCTGGACGTCCTCGTAGAGCGTCACCGTCGCCTTGGACAGCAGCCGCCGCTCGTCGGAGTAGGTGTCGACGAGGCCGCGGATCGCGTGCACGTCGGCCGTCGTCGCGCGTCGTACGACTGGGCCAGCGTTCACGGCTGGACCAGCGGCTTCACCAGCGGGAACAGGATCGTCTCCCGGATACCGAGACCGGTGAGCGCGATCAGCAGCCGGTCGATCCCCATCCCGACCCCGCCGGCCGGCGGCATCCCGTGCTCCAGCGCGCGCAGGAAGTCCTCGTCGAGCTGCATCGCCTCGACGTCTCCGCCGGCTGCGAGTGCCGCCTGTTCGACGAGGCGCCGACGCTGGACGACGGGATCGACCAGCTCGGAGTATCCGGTGGCCAGCTCGAATCCGGCGAAGTAGAGGTCCCACTTCTCCACCACTCCGGGTTTGCTGCGGTGCTCGCGTACGAGTGGAGAAGTGTCAAGCGGAAAGTCACGAACGAAGGTCGGCCCGGTGAATGTCTTGATCACGTGGTGCTCGAACAGCTCTTCCACCAGCTTGCCGTGAATCGCCTTCGGGTCGGCCGGCAATCCAGCGGACTCGGCGAGCGCTCGCAGGTCGTCGATCGGAGTTTGTGGGGTGATCTCCCGTCCTACCGCTTCGGAGAGCGAGTCGAACATCGACACCTGCGGCCAGTCACCGGACAGGTCGTGCTCGGACCCGTCCGCGTGGACGACTTTCAACGACGCCTCGCCGGTACGCAGCTTCGTGGCCACCAGCGCCGCGTTCTGGACGAGAGTTCTGGTGATCGCGGCCATTGAGTCGTAGTCGCCGTATGCCTCGTAGAACTCGAGCATCGCGAACTCCGGGCTGTGCGTGGAGTCGGCCCCCTCGTTGCGGAAGTTCCGGTTGATCTCGAAGACCCGATCGATACCGCCGACGACGCATCGCTTGAGGAACAGCTCGGGGGCGATGCGCAGGAAAAGGTCGGTGTCGTAGGCGTTGGAGTGCGTGACGAACGGCCGCGCCGACGCGCCGCCCTGGAGCGTCTGCAGCATCGGCGTCTCGACCTCCTCGTAGCCGAGGCTGTGGAACGTGTCCCGAAGGGACCGCACGACGGCGATGCGGGTACGGGCGTCGAGGCGCGCCTCCGGACGGACGATCAGGTCGACATACCGCTGCCGCACCCGGGCCTCCTCGGACAGCGGCCGGTGCTCGACCGGCAGCGGCCGCAGCGCCTTCGACGTGATGGCCCAGCCGTCGGCGAGCACCGAGAGCTCACCGCGGCGCGACGTGATCACCTCGCCGCTGACACCGACGTGGTCGCCGATGTCGACCATCGACTTCCACAGCGCCAGCGACTCCTGGCCGACGCGGTCGAGGGAGAGCATCACCTGGAGCTCGGTCCCGTCCCCCTCACGGAGCGTGGCGAAGCAGAGCTTGCCGCCGTTCCGTACGAAGATCACCCGACCGGTCACCGAGGCCTGGTCGCCGGTCGCGCTGTCCGTCGGCAGGTCGGCATACCTGGCCCGGAGCTGGGCCAGCGAGTGGGTGCGGGCGAAGCCGTGGGCGTACGGCTCGAGGCCGAGGTCCAGCAGGTGCTGACGCTTCTCGTGCCGGACGCGCAGCTGCTCGGGGAGGTCGTCGACCTCCGGGTCGGGGCGGCTGGTCGGCTGGTCGCTCATGGTGGGCAAGGCTATCGAGCGCCCGCCACGCCATTTCTCATGCGCCGCCCCCGCTCCGCGGAGAGGGGGCGCTCAGATGTTGCGCTCGTAGACGAGGCGCAGGCCGACGAGGGTCAGGTCGGGGTCGTGGTGGGTGATCGTCTCGGACTCAGCGACGACGATCGGGGCGAGGCCACCCGTCGCGACCACCGCGGTGACGGGGCCGATCTCGCCGATGATCCGCCGGACGAGACCGTCGACCTGCCCGGCGAACCCGTAGAGGACCCCGGACTGGAGGCACTCGACGGTGTTCTTGCCGATGACCGAACGGGGACGGACGAGCTCCACCCGGCGCAGCTGGGCGGCCCGGGCGGCCAGCGCTTCGACGGAGATCTCGATGCCCGGGGCGAGGGAGCCGCCGAGGAACTCCCCGCGCGACGACACGACGTCGAAGTTGGTGGACGTGCCGAAGTCGACGACGACGCAAGGACCTCCGAAGAGGGGGTGCGCCGCCAGCGTGTTGACGATCCGGTCGGCGCCGACCTCCTTGGGGTTGTCGGTCAGGACGGGCACGCCGGTCTTCGTACCCGGCTCGACGATCACCGTGGGCAGGTGGCCGTAGTAGCGGTCGAGCATCCCGCGCATCTCGCGCAGGACGGACGGCACGGTCGAGCAGAGCGCGATGCCGGTCACGTCCGGGGAGCCGGCGAGCAGCCCGCGGTAGGTGAGGGCCATCTCGTCGCCCGTCGTCCGCGCATCGGTCTTGATCCGCCACGAGTGTCCGAGCTCGGCCCCGTCGAAGAGGCCGAGGACCGTGTTGGTGTTGCCGACGTCGATGGCCAGCAGCATCAGCGTTGCCCCCTCAGGTCGAGTCCGATGTCGAGCACGGGTGCGGAGTGGGTCAGCGCCCCGACGGCGATGTAGTCGACGCCGGTCTGCGCGACGGCCCGCGCGGAGTCCAGCGAGAGCCCGCCGCTCGCCTCCAGCCGGGCTCGCCCTGCGGTCAGCAGGACGGCCTCGCGCATCAGCGCCAGCGACATGTTGTCGAGCAGGACGAGATCGGCACCGGCGTCGAGGGCGGAGCTCAGCTGGTCGAGCGAGTCGACCTCGACCTCCACCGGGAGGCCCGGCCACATCCCGCGTACCGCCTCGAAGGCTGCGGCCACCCCGCCCGCGGCGACCACGTGGTTGTCCTTGACGAGCGCGGCGTCGGACAGCGACATCCGGTGGTTGACGCCCCCGCCGCAGCGCACGGCGTACTTCTCGAGCATCCGCAGCCCCGGTGTCGTCTTGCGGGTGTCGCGGACAGCGGCCCCGGTGCCCTCGACGGCGTCGACCCAGCGCCGGGTGAGGGTCGCGATGCCGGACAGGTGGCAGAGCAGGTTCAGGGACGTCCGCTCCCCGGTCAGGAGCACGCGGGTCGGCCCCTCCACCGTGAGCAGCACCTCTCCCGGGCCGACGAGCCCACCGTCGGTGACCGCCCCCGCGACCACCCGTACGGATCCCTCGCCCGCGACCGCCATGACCGCCTCGGCGACGGGGAGGCCCGCGACGACGCCCTGGGCACGGGCGACGTAGTCGGCGGTGGCGACCTGGCCCTGCGGCACGGTCGCGTACGACGTGACGTCGACCCCGCCGGCGAGGTCCTCGGCGAGCGCGGCACGGATCAGCGCCTCGACGGCCCCCGGGTCGAGGCCGGCTCCGGCGAGGCGGCCGGACAGGTCGGCGCTGAGCGTCATGCCGGCTCCTCGACGGGGACGGGCAACGGTTCGTACCCGAGATCGACTCCCGTGCCGCCGGTCCGCCGGCCCAGGCGCCCCACGAGGTGGCCGCCCCAGTCGACGTCGTCACGGTCGGGGAAGTCCTCGCGCCAGTGGCTGCCGCGGGTCTCCTCGCGGTCCCGGGCGGCCGTGGCCACGAACGACGCGATGGTGTGCAGGTTCGTCGTCTCCCACGCGGCGGTGCTCGGCTCCTCGGTGGTGAGCAGGCGCAGCTCGACGAGGCGGCCGAGGGTACGACCCAGGCTCTCCCGGCTGCGCAGGACGCCGGCACCGTCGGTCATGGTCGCCGCGACGTGCTCCCGGATCCCCGCGCCGAACAGCTGCACCGGCCGGTCGTCGTGCGTGGCCGGCTCGCGCTGCGGGGGGAGGCCACGGGCCAGGTCGGCACCGATTCGTTCGGCGAAGACCAGCCCCTCGAGCAGCGAGTTCGACGCCAGGCGGTTGGCGCCGTGGACCCCGGTGCAGGCGCACTCGCCGCACGCGTACAGCCCCGGCACGCTGGTCCGGCCGTCGAGGTCCGTACGGACGCCGCCGCTTGCGTAGTGGGCGGCTGGCGCGACGGGGACGAGATCGTGCACCGGGTCGACACCGTGCGCCCGGCAGGACTCGAGGATCGTGGGGAACCGGTGCTGCCACGTCTGCGCGCCGAGGTGCCGGCCGTCGAGCCAGACGTGCGGCGCGCCCGTCTCGCGCATCCGCCGCATGATGGCCTTCGCGACGACGTCGCGGGGTGCGAGGTCGGCGAGCGGGTGCTCCCCGAGCATGAACCGGTTGCCGTCGTCGTCGACCAGGAACGCGCCCTCGCCACGCACGGCCTCGGACACGAGCGGCTGCTGCCCGCGCGCCGCCGGACCGAGCCAGAGCACGGTCGGGTGGAACTGCACGAACTCCATGTCGGCCACGGCCGCCCCCGCTCGCAGCGCCAGCGCGACGCCGTCCCCGGTCGACACCACCGGGTTGGTCGTCTGGGAGTAGATCTGCCCGAGCCCACCGGTCGCCAGGACCACGGCACGCCCGGTGGCGGCGCCGACACCCTCCTCGCTCCCGGCCCCCATGACGTGCAGCGTCAGACCGGCCGCGGCGCCGGCCTCGTCGACCAGCAGGTCGAGGGCGAGCGCGTTCTCGATCACCTCGATCGCCGCGTCGCTGCGGACCGCGGCGACGAGCGCTCGAGACACCTCCGCGCCCGTCGCGTCACCCCCCGCGTGCGCGATCCGGTTGCGCAGGTGACCACCCTCCCTGGTCAGCGACAGCGTGCCGTCCTGGTCGCGGTCGAACCCGGCGCCCCGGGCGATCAGCCGGCGTACGGCGCCAGGGCCCTCGGTCACCAGGACCCGTACCGCCTCGACGTCGCAGAGGCCGACACCGGCCACGAGGGTGTCGTGCAGGTGCTGGTCGGGGGTGTCGCCCTCGCCGAGGGCTGCCGCGATGCCGCCCTGGGCCCAGCGCGTCGACCCGGCCTCGAGCTGGGCCTTCGTCACCAGCAGCACGCTCCGGCCGGCGGCCCGCGCGCTGAGGGCGACGGTGAGACCGGCGATCCCGCTGCCGACGACGACGACGTCGGCGGACGTCGACCAGCCCGGGTCTGGCCCCCGGAGCCGCGCCGGCAGGGGCAGCCGCAGCGTCACGACGACCCCCCGACGACGAGGCCGTTGTCGATCAGCCGGGTCGCACCCACCTTGGCCGCGACGAGGAGCAGGCCGGGTCGGCCGGTCCCGGGCGCCAGCTGCGCGAAGGTCTCCGGATCCACGAGCACGCAGTAGTCCACATCGATCTCGTGCTCGGCGCGCAGCTCCTGCCGCGCGACGGACAGCACCTCCTCCACCGTGCGACCGGCTGCACCAGCGGCCTGCGCCGCCGCGACCGACCGCGAGAGCGCAAGGGCCGCGTGCATGGCCGGCCCGTCGAGGTACTTGTTGCGGCTCGACAGCGCGAGCCCTTCGGTCGTACGCACGATGGGCACCGCCTCGATCCGTACCGGGATGTCGAGGTCGTCGACCATCTGGCGGACGAGGCGGAGCTGCTGGGCGTCCTTCTCGCCGAAGACCGCCACGTCGGGGCGGACCAGCCCGAAGAGCTTGGCGACGACGGTCAGCACGCCGTCGAAGTGGCCCGGCCGTGACGCGCCCTCGAGGATCTCGCCGAGCCCGCCCGCTGCCACCCGGACCGTCGGCTCGCCGCGCGGGTAGACCTCGTGGGCCAGGGGCGCGAACACGACGGCGACACCCTCGGCCGCGCACAGCGCGAGGTCGCTGTCGAGCGTCCGCGGGTAGCGGGCCAGGTCCTCGCCGGCGGCGAACTGCAGCGGGTTCAAGAAGATGCTGACCACGACGGCGTCGGTGAGGGCGGCGGCGCGGGTGACGAGCGCCCGATGACCCTCGTGCAAGGCACCCATCGTCGGTACCAGTGCGATCCGAGAACCCTTGCTGCGCAACGTGTCCAGGGCCACCGCCAGCTCGGCGCGGGTCGCCGCGACGACCAGCCCGGTCGCGGGAGCAGCCGCTGTCACGGGTCCCCCGCCAGCGCGTCCAGCAGCGCCTCGGCGGCGGCCGGCTGCAGCCGGTGGCCCACGATCGCTCGGTCGGCCGTGGCCCTCGCGAGGGCACGGTAGGTGGCAAGGATCTCCGGGGACACGAGCCCGATGGCCCGCACGTGCTCGAGCACCGTGCCCGCGTCGCCGCGCACGACGGGACCGGTCGTCGCGAGGTCGCCGGTCCGCAGCGCGTTGTCCAGCGACGCACCGAGCAGGGGGGCGAGCATCCGGCCCGGATCGGCGACCCCCGCCTCGACCAGCAGGTCCATGGACTGGGCCACGAGCGTGACCAGGTGGTTCGACCCGTGTGCGAGGGCCGCGTGGTACAGCGGGCGCGCCGACTCCGCGACCCATACCGGCTCGCCGCCCATCTCCAGCACCAGGGCCTCGGCGACCGGGCGCAACGGTTCGGGAGCCGTGACCCCGAACGAGCAGCCGACCAGCCGGCCCAGGTCGAGGGAGGTACCCGTGAACGTCATCACCGGGTGCAGCGCCAGCGGCAGCGCACCGGCAGCGGTCGCCGGATCGAGGATGCGGGTGCCGTACCGCCCGGACGGGTGCGCGAGGAGCTGGCCGGCACGTACCGCTCCCGTGGCGGCCAGCCCGGCGGCCAGCGGGCCGAGGGCGTCGTCGGGTACGGCGAGGAGGACGAGGTCGGCGGCGGCGATCACCTCGGGCGGTGTGACGACGGGAACGCCGGGGAGCAGAGCGTCCGCACGGGCCCTGGCCTGCTC
>DAIPJR010000243.1:0-3319 GCA_036770165.1 Actinomycetes bacterium
TGAGCCCGGCAGCGTGGCCTTCCGCTACGTCGACTGGGACCGCGACGTCCGCAAGCCGACCGACCTTTCGTTCGTCAATGTCGATCGCGCGGGCTTCGACGAATGGCTCCTGTCGCTCCTGCCGGAGTCGGTAGAGGTGCTCGGCGGCGTCTCGGCCGGCACAACCGGCAGCGGCACCTCGTCGTTGCTGAGCCAGCTGCCGTCCTCGCTGCAGAGCCAGGCGCAGTCCCTGCTCGGGACGTCCGGCAGCGGGTCCGGGAGCGGGTCCGCGTCGGTGGTCGGCGCCCTCCAGGCGGGTACGCCGGTCACGCCGGGCGCGGGGCTGCTCACGGTCACGGACCTGTCGACGCTCACCCTGTCCGCCCAGGTCGACGAGACGGACATCCTTCTGGTCGAGCCCGGGGTCCACGCCGACGTCGACCTCGACGCGGTACCGGACGCCACCTACTCGGCGACGGTCACGTCCGTCGACCTCGCGCCGACGACCTCGTCCGGCGGCGGCGTGGCCTACGTCGTACGGCTCAGCCTCGGCGCCGGCACGAACAGCGACGGGACGCCCGCGCCGCAGCCGCGTCCCGGGATGTCGGCGGTCGCCTCGCTGGACGTGCTGACCGCGACGGACGCGGTGTCCGTGCCGGCCGCCGCCCTGTTCCGCGACGGCAACCGCGACTCGGTCTGGATCGTCCGGAACGGCAAGGCCAGCAAGCAGGTCGTCGTCCTCGGCGCCCAGGGCGAGGCGTCCGTACAGGTCCTCTCCGGCGTCGTCGTGGGCGACCGCATCGTCGTCAAGGGCGCCGACAAGGTCACCGAGGGGCAGCAGGTCGAGGACCAGCAGGTTGGCGGGCAGTGAACGAGGTGGCCGTCGAGGCGGTCGACGTCACGCGGGTATACAGCCTCGAGGGCGTCGAGGTGCGGGCGCTGCGCGGGGTCAGCATCCGGATCGAGGCCGGCGAGTACGTCGCGATCGTCGGCCCGTCCGGGTCGGGCAAGTCGACGCTGATGCACCTGCTGGGCTGCCTCGACCGGCCGACGTCGGGCCGCCTGCAGGTCGGCGGCCGCGAGGTCGCGACGCTCGCCGGCAACGAGCTGGCCGGGCTGCGCAACGAGACGATCGGGTTCGTCTTCCAGTCGTTCCAGCTGCTGGCCCGTACGACGGCCGTGGACAACGTCGCGCTGCCGCTGGTGTATGCCGGGATCCCGCGCAGGCAGCGGCGGGCGCGCGCGGCCGAGGCGCTGGAGTCGGTGGGCCTGGGGCACCGTCTCGGCCACCGCCCCGCGCAGCTGTCCGGCGGGGAGCAGCAACGGGTGGCCATCGCCCGCGCGCTCGTCACGGGTCCGCAGCTGCTGCTGGCCGACGAGCCGACGGGCAACCTCGACAGCACGAGCGGCGGTGAGGTCATGGCCATCCTGGAGCGGCTGAACGCCGAGCGTTCGGTGGCCGTCGTCCTCGTCACCCACGACCACGAGATCGCCGCGCGGGCCCGTCGCCAGGTGTACTTCCGCGACGGGCTGATCGAGCGCGACACCGGTGCCGGATGAGGTGGCGCGAGGGGTTCGGTGCCGCCTTCGACGCCCTGCGCGCCAACCGGCTGCGCAGCGCCCTGACGATGGTCGGCGTGATCATCGGCGTCGCGTCCGTGGTGATGCTCGTGGCGATCGGCAGCGGCGCCAAGCAGGAGGTCGAGCAGCAGGTCGAAGGGCTCGGCTCCAACCTGATCCTCGTCGTCCCCGGCGAGTTCTCCTTCGGGTCGGCCCCTGCGGTCAGCCATCTGACGCTCCAGGACGTCGCCTACCTCGGCCGCGTCGTCGGCGACCCCGCGGCCGTGGCGGCGACGGTCAGCTCCTCGGAGGAGGTGCGCGTCGGTACGAAGTCGGCCTACGTCACCGTCAACGGGACCAACGAGAACGTGCCCAACGTCTTCGACCGGCCGCTGGCTCGCGGGCGCTACCTCTCCGCCGCCGACGTCGACACCCGGCGGCGCGTCGCCGTGCTCGGGTCGACCCTCGCGACCACGGTGTTCGGCGACGTCGACCCGCTGGGCCGCCAGGTCACGATCGCCGGCGTGCGGTTCCGGGTGATCGGCGTCTTCACCTCGCTCGGCTCCGCGTTCGGCGTGAGCCGGGACAACGAGGTCGACGTCCCGGTGACGGCCGCCCAACGACTCTTCGGCGTCAACCGCATCGACGCGCTCGCGGTCAAGGCGCCGACGATCGACTCCATCGACAGCCTCCAGGTCCGGCTGGTCCAGGCCCTCGAGGCGAAGTACACCGGCGAGAAGTTCTCCGCCGTCACGCAGACCCAGATCCTCGGCACGATCGGGACGATCCTCGGCCTGCTGACGCTCGTCCTCGCCGCCATCGCCGGCATCTCGCTGCTGGTCGGCGGTGTGGGCGTCTCGAACATCATGCTGGTCTCCGTACGCGAGCGGACGAGGGAGATCGGCTTGCGCAAGGCGCTGGGAGCTCGGCAGCGGGACATCTTGCTGCAGTTCCTCGTCGAGGCCATCCTGCTCACCTCCATCGGCGGCCTCGTCGGCATCGGTATCGGCGTCGGAGGTGCGTTGCTGGCCAACGCGTTCACGTCGCTGCCCGCCTCGGTGGCCTGGTGGTCGATCGCCCTCGCGTTCGGCGTGTCGGTGGGGGTGGGCGTGTTCTTCGGCGTCTTCCCGGCCCGCCGCGCCGGCCTCCTCGACCCGGTGGTCGCCCTCCGCGCCGAGTAGCCCGCCCGCCCGCCCCGGCCCGCCGCCCCCGGCCAACGCGGGGAGGGTGGGGCGGGGTGAGTAGCGTCGGGGGATGAGCAGGGTGGTCACCTTCGTGTGGGACGAGCGGCTGGTCGGGTACGACTTCGGCCCGGAGCACCCGCTGAACCCCGTCCGCGTCGAGCTGGCGGTGGCGCTCGCCCGCGACCTCGGCCTCCTCGACGGCGCGGGCGTGATGGAGGTGGGCGCCCACCTCGCGAGCGACGACGAGCTGATGCTGGTGCACACCAAGGGCTACCTCGACGCCGTACGGGCGGCCGGGCGCTCGCTCGAGCCCGACCTCGCGCACGGACTCGGGACCACCGACGACCCCGTCTTCTCCGGGATGCACGACGCCTCCGCGCTGGTCGTCGGTGCATCGGTGGCCGCCGTGCGCGCGGTGTGGTCCGGCAGCGCGGAGCACGCGGTCAACCTGGCCGGTGGTCTGCACCATGCGATGCCGTCGGCGGCGTCAGGCTTCTGCATCTACAACGACGCGGCGATCGCCATCGCCTGGGCCCTCGCGCACGGGGCGGAGCGGGTCGCGTACGTGGATGTCGACGTGCACCACGGCGACGGCG
>DAIPJR010000050.1:0-10246 GCA_036770165.1 Actinomycetes bacterium
TCTTGGCCACGTCCGAGCCCGAGTCGACCGAGATGCCGACGTCGGCTGCGTGGAGCGCCAGGGCGTCGTTGACGCCGTCCCCGAGGAACGCGACGTCGACGCCGGTGCTCCGCTGTGCCCGGACGATCCGGGCCTTCTGCTCGGGGCTGACCCGCGCGAAGACGGTGGTCCGCTGCACGGCCTGCATCAGCTGGTCATCGGCGATCTTCGCGAGCTCGGACCCGGTCAGCGTCCCGAGGACCTCGAGCCCGAGGTCGGCGCAGACCTTCTCCGCCACCTTGGCGTTGTCCCCGGTGACCACCTTGACGGTGATCCCGAGCGAGGCCAGCCGAGCCAGTGCGGCCGCCGCGCTGACCTTCGGCGCGTCGAGGAACACCAGGAACCCGGCCAGCTGCAGGTCCCGCTCGTCCTCCGGGGCGAGCGACGTGCGGCCGGCAGCGGGCCGCGTGGCCACCGCGACCACCCGGCTGCCGTCGGCGAACTCCGCGGCGACCGCTGCGCGCGCGGCATCGGAGACGGCAGTGCACAGGGCGAGGACGGCCTCGGGCGCACCCTTGGTGACCTGGACGGCCTCGGCACCGGGCTCCTGGACGAGCACCGACGCCAGCTGCCGGTGATGGTCGAACGGCAGGACCGCCAGCCGGCGCGACCGGGCCGCCGCCGGGGCTGCGAGGGCTGCGGCCGCAGACTGCCAGAGGGCCACGTCCAGAGCATTGCCGCCGACCGCCTGACCGTCCTGCACGACCGCCTCGTTGCAGACGAGCCCGAGCCGCAAGGGGTCGTCGGCGGGAAGGCCGTCCGCGCCGAGGGCGCGCACGAAGGTGATGCGCCCCTCCGTGAGGGTTCCGGTCTTGTCGGTGAACAGGACGTCGATGTCGCCGAGGTCCTCGATGCAGACCAGCCGCTTGACCAGCACCTTGCGTCGCGCCAGCTCGTGCGACCCCGCGGCCAGGCTGGTCGACACGATGGCCGGGAGGAGCTGAGGGGTGATCCCGACGGCGATCGCCAGCGAGAACAGCAGAGCGTCCAGGATCGGCCGGTGGAGCACCACGTTGATCGCGAAGATCGAGACGGTCAGGACGGCGGCGACCTCGACGATGAGGACGGAGAACTGCCGGAGCCCTGCTTGGAACTCGGTCTCCGGTTCGCGGTCCGTGAGCTGCACGGCCAGCCGGCCGAGCTGGGTCCGGACGCCCGTGGCCACGACGACGCCGCGCCCGCTCCCGGCCTGAACGACCGTACCCATCAAGGCGCAGCTCACGAGGTCGGGGAGCGCGGCCCCCGGCGCCACCGCAGCAGGGTCCTTCTCGACCGCCGACGATTCCCCGGTGAGCACCGACTCGTCGCACTCCAGGCCGTCGACGGCGAGCAACCGGATGTCCGCCGGCACGACCTCCCCCAGCTCCAGCTCGACGACGTCCCCCGGCACGAGTGCGCCGACGTCGACGCGCTGCGCACCGCCGTCCCGCCAGGCGAGGCACTGGTAGCTGATCCGGGCGCGCAGGGCCTCGGCGGCCTGCTCAGCGCGGAACTCGTTCCAGAAGCCGAGCCCCACGGAGAGGAGGAGGATCACACCGATGATGACCGCGTCCGCCTGCTCCCCGACGAAGTACGACGCGGTCGCTGTGACGGCGAGCAGCACGAGCAGCGGCGACCTCAGCTGCCGGCCGAGCACGACCCAGGCCCGGGTACGTCGGATCCGCACCGCGTTGGCGCCGTACTGCAGCAGCCGTGCGGCGACCTCGGACGTGGACAGCCCGGACGGCGCCGTCGACAGCCGCCGCAACACCTCCTCCGCGGGCGTCGATGACGCCGTCTCGACGTCGAGACCGTTCAGCTCCGCGGGCACGTACGAAGCATGCCCGCCCTGGGGCTCAGATCGCGAAGACGACGCGGGCCGGCACGTCGCCGGCGAGGACGTCCTCGATCGACTGGTTGACCTCGTCCAGCTTGCGGTCCACGGCGATCACGGTCGTGCGCCCGGCCGCGTGCAGCGCGAAGACGTCGGCGAGGTCGTTGCGCGTGCCCACGATCGATCCGATGATCGACTTCCCGGTGAGGACGGTGTCGAAGATCGGTACCGTCATGGTCCCGTCAGCAGGGAGCGCCACGCAGACCAGCCGGCCGCCACGGCGGAGCGAGCGGTAGGCCTGGTCGAACGACTCCGGCGAGGCAGCCAGGGCGACGGCGACGTCCGCGCCACCGAGGGCCTGGATCGCCTGCACCGGGTCGGTCTGCCGCGCGTTGACGACGTGGTCGGCGCCCAGCTCGGTCGCCATCGCCAGCTTGCTGTCCTCGATGTCGACGCCGACGACGAAGGCACCGGCGATGCGGGCGTACTGGAGGGCCAGGTGCCCGAGGCCGCCGACGCCGAACACCGCCACCATCTCCGCTGGCGCCACGCGAGCCACCTTGATCGCCTTGTACGTCGTCACGCCGGCGCAGGTCAGCGGTGCCGCGTCGCGCGAGGAGATCGCGTCGGGGACCGGGCTCGCGAACCCCGCCCGCACGACCGCGTACTCGGCGAAGGCGCCGTTGACCGAGTAGCCGGAGTTGTGCTGGCTCTCGCAGAGCGTCTCCCACCCGCCGATGCAGTAGCGGCAGTGGCCGCACGCGTAGCCCAGCCACGCGATCGCGACGCGGTCGCCCACCGCACGGTTCGTGACCGCAGAACCGATCCGCTCGACGTGACCGATGCCCTCGTGGCCCGGGATGAACGGGGGTGTGGGCTTGACCGGCCAGTCGCCGTGCGCCGCGTGGATGTCGGTGTGGCAGAGGCCGCTGGCCTCGATGCGCACGAGCACCTCGTCGGGGCCAGGCTCCGGGATCGGTACGTCCTGGATCTGCAATGGAGAGTGGAAGTCGGTGACGACCGCTGCCTTCATGGCTCGCTCCCTCTGTTCCTGGCGGGCGCAGCGCCCGCTGCTCGATCAACCCTTCCCGTCCCGTACCCCTGGCTGTAGTGCCGTTCGGCCCGTGACGTTCGGACTTTCGGCCCTAGGTGGAGCCGTCCGGGACACGGACGCTGGGACCAGTCCGAGCACGAGGAGGAGTCATGCAGACCGACAAGCCGATCCTGGTGGCGTACGACGGTTCGGAGGCGAGCGACGTTGCGCTGCGCTGGGCGCTCGACGAGGCCCAGAGGCGGCACCTGCCGCTCACGATCCTGCACGCCGACACCCCCGAGCTCGACCTGAGTGGACGCACGCTTGGCTACTACGAGGCCAAGATCGAGTCCACCATCGCCGACGGTGAGGCGATCTTGACCGAGGGCGAGACCAAGTGCGCCGCCTGGGCGCCTGAGGTGCCGATCAGCCCACGGCTGGTCGCGCAGGCGCCTGGATATGCCGTGCTCGACGCGATGAGCGACGCGTCCATGATCGTGCTCGGGGCGCGCGGACTCGAGGGCTTCCTCGAGCTGCTCGCCGGATCCTCGTCGCTCCAGGTGGCCGCGCACTCCACCGTCCCGGTCGTCGTGGTCAGGGCCGGACGCGACGTCGAGGCCGGACCCGAGGCCGGGCGCGTCGTGGTGGGGGTGGACAGCTCCGACTCCGGGCGAGACGCTCTCTCGTACGCGTTCGAGGAGGCCAGCGTGCGGCACGTGGGCCTGACCGCCCTCCGGGCCTGGCAGTCTGGGTTCTTCGACACCGGGGCGAAGGGCGGTGCCGTCCCGCCGAGCGTGGAGGACGAGGTGCTGCTGCCGACCGAGGCCGACGCGCTCCACGACGAGGTGGCCGGCTGGCGTACGAAGTATCCGGACGTCGACGTCCGCGAGGTCCTGGCGCACGCCAAGGCGGCGGACGCCCTCACCGATGCGTCGCGAGGCGCCGAGCTCGTCGTGGTGGGGTCCCGCGGACGGGGCGCCCTGCGCACCGCGCTGCTGGGTTCGGTGAGCCATACCGTCATGAGGCACTCGGAGTGCCCGGTGGCGGTCGTCCGACCGGCTCACGGCGGCTGACGCCCGTGGAGCAGCCGTACCCGCAGGACTGGGAGGACGACGTCGTCCTGCTGCACGGGGGCCGGGTGCACATGCGCCCCATCCGCGCGGACGACGAGGAGCGGCTGCGCGAGTTCCATGCCAAGCTCTCGCCGGAGTCGGTCTACTTCCGCTACTTCGCGCCCTACCCCGTGCTCCGCGAGAAGGACGTGCGGAGGTTCACGCACGTCGACTACGTCGACCGCGTCGCGCTCGTCGCCACCATCGACGACGAGATCGTCGGCGTGGGCAGGTACGACCGGCTCGGCGACCCGACCTCTGCCGAGGTGGCCTTCATCGTGCGGGACGACATGCAGCACCGTGGCATCGGGTCGGCACTCCTCGGCCATCTGGCTGCAGCCGCACGCGACCGGGGCGTCCACCGGTTCGTCGCCGAGGTCCTGGCCAGCAACAACAAGATGCGGTCGATGTTCGAGGACTCGGGGTACGCGCCCAAGGCCAGCTTCGAGGACGGCTACATCCTCATGCAGTTCGACATCGACGTCCCGCCCGCGTAGGACTCAAGGAACTGGACTCAACGCAGCTCGAGCACCTCGGACACAGGCAACCGGGGCGTGGCCGGCATGGCGTCACCGTGACCGAACCGCACCACGACCTGCGGGTGCCGCCACCGGCTGCTCGGGTCCCTGACGAGCGGCCGAAGGTCGACGACCTCGGTCCCGTGGGACAGGATGCCGGTCGAGAGACCGAGGACAGTGGCCGTGAGCAGGACCCGCTCCAGGGCCATGCCGCCACGGACCCAGTCGACGGCGGCATCACCGGTCGTGAGCAGAACGGCCAGCATGCCGCGGCCCTCGAACTCGGCCACGCCGCGGCCGGCCACCTTGCCGTCGGAGCCGAGCGTCATGTCGCGCACTGCCGCACCCGGCGAGTGCGGGCGCGGACCCAGCGACTGCGGCGGGATCCCGAGGGCGGGGTTCGCCCGCGTCGTCGTCCAGGCCGCGAAGTCGTTGACCAGCCGGGGATCGGCTCGCTGGATCAGGTCGGCCTCGTGAAGGACGTCGAGCACGAGGGTCCGATGGATCCCGGTGGCCACGTCCAGCCACGCGCCCTCGGCTGCGGCGGCGTCCTGCAGGTGCAAGAACTCCTCGTCGCGCACGAGCTCGTCGGTGAACGGGACCCGGCTGCACTGGCGCTTCTCGATGGCGTCGGAGAGCGGCCCCTCCAGCTCGCCCTGCCGCTGGCGCCCGCCGATCGAGACCCGCGCGACGTGCGTGCGGTCTTCGGCGCTGGGCATCAGGTGCACCGCGGGTGCGAGCCCGAGGGCAGCGATGGCCAGCCGTAGGTTGAGGACGGCCGCACCGAGCGACAGGAAGCGCTCCCGGCCGGTCGGGTCGACGCTCGCCGGACCCCGTTCGGGGACCGCGAACACGTCGATCCGGTCAGCGCCGGCCACGAAGCGCCACGGCTGGCAGTTCAGGAGCGACGGAGCCCGCGTGGCCGCAGCAACGACGCGCTCGATCTGGTCCTTGTCCAGCCCGGGCTCGGGCCGGTTCATGACGGCTCGCCTGCCGGGGCACCCTCGGTACGCGGGACGACCGCGACGGGGCAGTGGGCGTGGTGGAGCAGCGAATGGCCGACGGAGCCGAGGAGCAACGACCGGAAACCGCCCGATCCACGCGAACCGACGACGACGAGCCGGGCACCGGCCGAGGCGTTGACGAGTGCGGCGAGGGGGCTCGCATGCACGCTGCGCCGCCGGACCTCGACCTCCGGGTACTTCTCGCTCCAGCCGGCGAGACTCTCGGCGAGCGTCCGCCGGGCCTCCCGCTCGTACACGGGTAGGACGTCCTTGGGCGGTGGCGAACTCATCCAGCCGTACGCCTCGAACGCCGGTGCCTCCCAGGCGGCGATGGCCGTGAGGCCGCACCCGCGCCAGGACGCCTCCTCGAACGCGTACCCGAGGGCAGCAGCCGAACCGGTGGAGCCGTCGACCCCGACGACGACCTGGCCGACCTCGCTGCCGAGCGGCAGGTACCCGGTCGGGCGGACGACCACGACCGGGCAGGGTGCGTGGCCAGCCAGCTGGACCGATGTCGAGCCCACCATCAGCTCGGCGAAGGCACCGAGGCCGCGACGCCCGAGGACGAGCAGGTCGGCGTCGTCCAGCAGGTGGAGCAGCGCTGGCGCAGGGCGACCGACGACGATCGTGGACTGCACGTCCACGCCGGGAGCCTCGGCGGTCGCGTCGCGCACGGCATCGTCCAGGAGCTTCCGCTCCGCGACCATCAACGCGTCGTGGCTGCTCGCAGCGACGACGGGAGTGGCGCCTACCGAGGAGATTCCGGCGAACGCGACATGCGCGAGCAGCACCGAGCCGCCGCGGCCTGCGGCGGTACGCAGCGCGTACTCCACGGCCACCTTGCTGGAGTCGGAGCCGTCGTAGCCGACGACGATCTTGTGTGCGTTCATGGCGTCCTCCTGGACGTTGTCCTGGTACCAGCCTGGTCGCGGCCCAACTGTTCAGATAGGGGCTTCCGACCCGCGGGGCCTGGGGACCTTCGGCCCTACGATCTGGGGATGTCCGCCCCCGCGATCCGTGCCGAGCGACTCAGCAAGCGCTACGGCCAGGTCGACGCCCTGCACGACCTCGACCTCGAGATCGCCCCCGGTGAGGTCGTCGGGTACCTCGGACCCAACGGCGCCGGGAAGACCACCACGCTGCGGCTGCTGCTGGGCCTCGCCCACGCCACGTCCGGCCGCGCCGAGATCTTCGGGCTCGACTGCCATCGCCGTACGGTCGACGCGCACCGCCGGCTCGCGTACGTGCCCGGCGAAGCCACGCTGTGGCCGTCGTTGACCGGCGCGGAGACGCTGCACCTGCTCGGCCGCGTCCAGGGGCGCGTCGACGAGGCCTACCGCGACGTCCTCGTGGAGCGGTTCGACCTGGACCTCGACAAGAAGGTCCGTGCGTACTCCAAGGGCAACCGGCAGAAGGTCCTGCTGGTCGCCGCCCTGATGACGCGGGCCGACCTCCTGCTGCTGGACGAGCCCACGTCCGGCCTCGACCCGCTGATGGAGCAGGCGTTCCGGCACAGCATCAACGAGGCGCGTGACGCCGGTCAAACCGTGTTCCTGTCGTCGCACATCCTCAGCGAGGTCGAGGCGTTGTGCGACCGCGTCGGCATCCTGCGGCAAGGGCGCCTGGTCGAGATCGGCACCCTCGACCAGCTCCGCCACCTGTCGACGCTCTCCGTCGACGCGGTGTTCGACGCCGTGCCCCCGGACCTGTCGCGCGTCCCCGGGGTGCAGCGGGCCAGCGTGACCGGCCGGCAGGTGCACCTCGAGGTGCAGGGTCCCATCGGGCCGCTGGTCGAGGCCTTGGCGGGTACCGGACTGCAACAGCTGACCAGCCGGGAGCCGACGCTCGAGGAGCTGTTCCTCGCCCACTACGGCAGCGCTGGGAGTGGCTGACCGGGTGGTGCGCGAGCTGGTCGCCCGCCGCGCCGTACGGTCCGGCGCCCTCTGGGGCTGGGTGTTCGGCGCTTACGTCGCGTCCTCGGCGCTCGGGTTCGCCTCGCTGTACAAGACCCAGCAGGCCCGCGACGAGCTGGCCCGCTCGTTCGGCTCCAGCCTCGGTATCAGGGCACTGATCGGCCCGGCGCACGCGATCAACACCGCTGCCGGGTTCACGGTCTGGCGATCGCTCGGGGCCCTCAGCCTCGTCGGCTCCATCTGGGGGCTGCTCACCGCCACCCGGCTGCTGCGCGGGGAGGAGGACGCCGGTCGCTGGGAGCTGCTCCTCGCTGGCGGTACCACGCAGCGCCGGGCGACGGCGCAGGCCCTCGTCGGGCTGCTCGCCGGCGTCGCAGCGATGTTCGCAGTCACCGCGGTCATCACCGTCGCGACGGGTCGTTCCAGCAGCGTGCGGCTGCCGCTCGGCGCTGCGCTGTACTTCAGCCTGACCCTCGTCGCGGGTGCCGCCGTGTTCCTCGCGACCGGTGCGCTGACCAGTCAGCTGGTCAGCACGAGGCGGCGGGCTGCATCGATCGCGGGTGCGGTCTTCGGCGCGTCGTTCGCGCTGCGGATGGTCGCCGACTCCAACCCGTCGATCCACTGGCTGGTCTGGGCGAGCCCGCTCGGCTGGGTCGAGGAGACCCGGCCCCTCACCGACCCGCACCCCTGGGTGCTGGTCCCGATCGTGGCGCTCGTGCTCGTCGCGGCCGGGCTCGCCCTTCACCTGGCCGGGACGCGCGACGTCGACGCGGCCGTGCTCCCCGACCGGGACGTGTCGCGTCCGCGGACCGCCTGGCTGGGCAGCCCGCTCGCCCTCGCGGCCCGGCTGATGCGTCCTCAGGTGGTCAGCTGGCTGGTCGCCGATGCCGCGTTCGCCCTGCTCCTCGGGGTCGTCGCCAAGTCAGGCGCGGACGCGACGACGAGTTCCAGCGGGATGACCTCGGCGCTCGCCCGGATCGGGTTCCGAGGGGCGGCGATCGACGAGTACCTCGGCCTGACCTTCCTCATCGTCGCCAGCATGGTCGCGGCCATCGCGGCCGGGCAGGTGTCTGCGGCGAGCGCGGAGGAGACCGAGGGCCGCCTCGACCACCTGCTGGTCCGCCCCGTCAGCCGCGCCCGCTGGCTGACCGGCCGGCTGGCCGTGGCCGTGACGGTCCTGGTCGTCGCGGGCCTGGTCGCCGGCCTGCTGGCGTGGGCCGGGGCGGCCACCCAAGGGGTGGACGTCGGGCTCGGCTCCCTGCTCGCCGCCGGGCTCAACGTGGTTCCGCCGTCGGTCCTGCTGCTCGGGCTCGGCACCCTGGTCTACGGAGCCCGCCCGAGGCTGGCCTCGGCTGCCGCATACGGCTACCTCGCGTGGTCGTTCCTGGTGGAGCTCGTCGGCACCGTCGTGCACCTGAGCCACTGGGCGCTGGACACGTCGATGTTCTTCCACATGGCCCCGGCGCCGGCGGCAACGCCGAACTGGACGAGCGCAGCTCTCCTCGTCGCCGTCGGCGCCTGCCTCGCGGCCGGCGGCGTCGTCCTGCTCCGCCGGCGCGACGTCTAGACGGTGACGCTGGGCTTCGCGGGTACACCGGACACGACCGCGTAGTCGTCCCGGTGCAGCCGCTTGCGGAACACCCAGTACGTCCATGCCTGGTAGCAGAGCACGATCGGCGTGAAGATCACGGCGACCCACGTCATGACACCCAGCGTGTACGAGGACGAGCTGGAGTTGTAGACCGTCAGGTTGAACGCCGCATGCGTGGACGACGGCATCACGTTGGGCCAAAGCCCCCAGAACAGCGTGACGACGGTGAGTCCGAGCGTGACCGCCGTACCGAGGAACGCCCAGCCCTCACGCCCGCGGTAGCTGGCGTAGCAGCCGGCCAGCAGGGCCACCGCCGCCAGCAGCCCCGTCACGGCGGTGACGGGCTTGCCGTGCTCGATCTGCGTCCAGAGCAGGAACGCGGCGGCGATGACGATCGTGACGGGCGCCACGCGGTTGACCAGGTGCTGAGCACGGTGGCGCATCTCGCCCGACGTCTTCAGCGACAGGAAGATCCCCCCGTGCAGCACGAACAGGCTCAAGGTCGCGAGCCCGCCGAGGAGCGAGTAGACGTTGAGCAGGTTGAAGAAACCGCCGGTGTACTCCAGCTTGGCGTTGATGGGGACACCACGCACGATGTTGGCGAAGGCGACCCCCCACAGGATGGCCGGGAGCAGGCTGCCCACGAAGATCGCCTTGTCCCAGCGGGACCGCCACACGTCGCTGTCGATCTTGCCGCGGTACTCGAACGCGACACCGCGGATGATGAGCGCGACGAGGATGAGCAGCAACGGCAGGTAGAACCCGCTGAACAGCGTGGCGTACCACTGCGGGAACGCGGCGAACGTCGCGCCACCGGCGGTCAGCAGCCATACCTCGTTGCCGTCCCACACCGGGCCGATGGAGTTGATGATCATGCGCCGGTCGGCGTCGTCCCGGGCCAGCACCGGCAGGAGCACGCCGACACCGAAGTCGAAGCCCTCGAGGACGAAGTAGCCGGTCCAGAGCACGGCGATGAGGACGAACCAGACGGTCGTGAGATGCACGGGGAGCACTTCCTTCGTTGAGCAGCGGCTTCGCAGGCAGCGAGTTCGGTCAGTAGGAGAAGGCGGGTTCGCGGTCGGGGACGGCCTCCGACTCGGCGCGGGCCGGCGGGACCTCCTTCATGAAGCGCAGGATCAGCTTGACCTCGACGACGGCCAGCACCGCGTACAGAAGCGTGAAGACGACGACCGAGGTCGCCACCTCCCAGCCGCTGACGGTCG
>DAIPJR010000244.1:0-3299 GCA_036770165.1 Actinomycetes bacterium
CCCGGTCGCCCCGACGACCACGCAGAGGTCAGCAACAGAGCGGTCAGCCGTGGACCGGTCAGCCTGGCTCACTCCGGGCTGCCGGCCTCGAGCCGAGCCTGCGCTGCGGCCTTGCGGGCGGCGACGTCCTCCGCGCGGGCCACGTCGGCGGGTACGCCGCCGATGCCCCATGCCTCGGGCGGGAACTGGGTGATGTACGTGCGCACGCGCTCGATCGGCGTGTCGAGGACCTCGGAGACGAGGGCGGCCAGCCGCTGATGCAGCTCGCGGATCATCTCCGGCGGGCGGCCCTCCATGATGTCGACTCGTACGAGAGGCACGGCATCCCTCCTGGGATCGGTCGCGGGTGGGTGCGGGTGGGCGGTCGGTTCAGGTCGCCCGGGGCGGGAGCCCCAGCCGCAGGCGGGCCTCGTCGAGGGCGGCGCCCGGGGCGGCGTACCTGACCTCTATCGCCTGGAGCCCGACGGCGAGGCCACCGGCGACGTTCCACGGCATGTCGTCGAGGTAGACGATCTCCTCGGGCGCGAGACCGAGCGAATCGGCCCCGGCCAAGAACGCCTCCGGCGCGGGCTTCATGACGCCGGTCAGCGAGGCGTCCACGACGACGTCGAACAGCTGAAGCCAGTCCTGCCGGCCCATCCAGTCGGGTCCGTGGAAGTCCTGGAGGTCGTTGGTCAGCGCCCCGAGCGGCAGGCCGGCCGCCTTCGTGTCGACCATGAGGTCGACTGTCGCCTGCTGCAGCCACTCCTCGCGCGGCATGTCGTACAGCGCGGTGATCATCGCCCGGGTGTCCCAGTGTTCACCGACCTGCTCGCCCAGGTCGGTTGCGCGCGTGGCCCAGTACGACCGCTCGGTCACCTCGTGCCGGAGCATCCGCTGCCACAGCTCGTCGTCGGGCCCCGCGACCCCGGCGTCGCCGCCGACCCGGTGCACGTACGCATGGATCCGCGGCTCGCGCTCGGCGAGCCGGTTGACCAGGTGGGCGCCGTTCTGCAGAACGACGCCGCCGATGTCGAGCAGCAGTCCCTTGGCCACGCGGCTCACGGTATTGCACGGGCGGTGGTCGGTCCGAACCCGCGTTCCGTACCGCGGAATGCCGTTTCAGGCCGTCGGGTAGCCGCGCTCGGCGTACGGGAAGCCCTGCAGCTCCAGCCGGGCGAGGCCCTCGGCCTGCGGCGAGGCGTAGTAGGCGCGGATCTCCTCGATCAGCCCGGTGGCCATGTCGAACCGGTACCACTCGTCGCCGCGCAGAACGACGTCGTCCTTGCGCTTGCGGTGCGTCCACTCGATGACGGCCCGGCCGGTCGCCGGGTCGCAGATGACCTCGTCGACGCTCCACCGCGATCCCAACGTCTCGACGGCCCACGCCCAGCGCTCTCCGATCGCGCGCCCACCGACGAACGGTCCCGCGTACATGCCCGGCGGGAAGTAGTGCGTTCCGTCCTCGGTGAAGTACGCGGCCACCGCCGCGGCGTCGCCGCTGTTGCACGCGTCGAAGTACCCGCGGATGGCCTGCTCCATCTGCTCGGCCGTGCCCCGCCAGCCCAGCTCTCCGTACGAGACGTGAGTCATGCGCGGAAGGCTAGCCCCGGCTCGTCGACCGTGGCAGGGGCGTGGAACGTGGCGGGCGCGTCGAACGCGGCCTTGCGGGAGGCGCGGCGCAAGGTGGCGAGGACCGCGGTACCCAGCACGCAGATGGCCACCACGTTGGTGACCGCCCGGCCGGTGTCCCAGCCGAGCGAGGTCGCGACGTCGTACAGCAGGAACCGGTGCAGGTTCGTCCCCAAGCCCGCCCCGGGCAGGTACGAGAGCTGGGTCCCCACACCCGTCGTGAAGGGCCAGAACCACAGGTTCATGATCGTCCCGTAGAAGTATGCGGAGACCACGCCGTAGCCGCTGAGCATCGCGATCTCCCGCCAGCCGCGCACCCGACGTGGCAGCAGGCCGGCGCCGAGCCCGACCCAGGCCGCTGCAAGCATCTGGAACGGCAGCCACGGACCCACTCCTCCGGTCAGGAGGGCCGACGCGAACAGCGAGATGGACCCGAGCAGGAAGCCGAACCCGGCGCCGAAGACCCGTCCGGACAGGATCAGCAGGAAGAAGACCGTCTCGATCCCGGCCGTGCCGGCCCCGAGCGGGCGCAGGGCCGCGTTGATGGCAGCGAGCACGCCGAGCATGGCCAGCGCCTTGGAGTCGAGGCCGCCTTCCGAAAGCTCGGCGACGACGACGCCGACCAGGCAGGGCATGATCAGGACGAAGAAGAGGGGCGCGTCGGAGACGTGCGCCTGACCGTGCGGCACCGCCGAGACGAAGAGCGGCCAGGCGAACATGGCGAGGCCGGCGACGGTGGCCACCGCGAGCACGACCGCCGACCGCAGGCTGAGGCGTACGGCCCGCGCCGGCTGGACGCCGCTCACGACGGCACCTCGACGAGTGCGAGCGCGGCCGCCACCTGGGCGACCGTGAGCCATGGCGACGGGGCGAGCACCTTGGCCACCTGGGGCGCGAACGCCGGTGACGCGGCAAGCACCTCGCCGGCCGAGCCATCAGCCACCAGGTCACCGTCGGCCATCACCACGACCCGGTCGGCGACCGTGGCGACGAACTCGACGTCGTGCGTGGACACCACGACGGCGTTGCCCTCGGCCGCGAGCCCGCGCACGATCGTCGACAGCGCGCTCTTGCCCGGGTAGTCGAGGCCGCGCGTCGGCTCGTCGAGCAGGACGACATCGGGTGCAGCGAGGATCTGCACCGCAAGCACCAGGGACAGGCGCTGCCCCTCGGACAGGTCGCGCGGGTGGCGGCCCGGCTCGATGCCCGGCGCCAGCCGATCGAGCAGGAGCGCGCACGACCCGGCCGGTAGCGCCGCCTCCAGGTCGGCCTGCCGGCACTCGTCGGCGACCGTCTCGAGGTAGAGCAGGTCGCTCGCCGTCTGCGGGACGAGGCCGACGAGCGCCCGTGCCTCGCGAGGCGTCCGCAGCCTCGGGTCGGCACCGCGCACGTCGACGGTCCCGCCCTGTCGGGGGCCGGACCCCTGCAGCGCCCACAGCAACGAGGACTTGCCAGCGCCGTTCCGGCCCATCAGGGCGACGACCTCGCCGGCCGCCAGGTCCAGGTCGACCTCCCGCACGGCAACAGCGGATCCGTACCGTACGGTGACACCTCGCGCGGAGAGCGACAAGCCGTTGCTGGACAAGGGTTCTCGTCGCTCGGTGGGTACAGCGTCGGCCAGTCGCTCGCGCAGCGGCGCGGCGACGCGACGCGCGTCTCGCACCGACAACGGCAGAGGCGACCACCCG
>DAIPJR010000051.1:0-10164 GCA_036770165.1 Actinomycetes bacterium
AGGCGGCGACGACCCACGCCGACAACGCGAGGGCCGCGGCGTCCGACCCGGTGTGGTCGATGGCCGCCGCGCTGCCCTACGTGGGGCGTACCCCCCGCGCGGTGTCCGACGTCGCCGATGCCGTGGCGACCCTCGCCGACGACGTGCTGCCGCGCCTCGTCGCCGTGGGACGCGGGCTCGACCCGGCCACCCTGCGTACCGGCGACCAGATCGACGTCACGGCGATCGCCGCCATGGCCCCGACCGTGACGGCTGCGTCGGACGGGGTCCGTCAGGCGCAGGCAGCCTTGGCCGCGATCTCCCTCGACGGGGTCGCCGGGCCGGTGGCCGACGGCGTTCGGAGCGCGCGCGCCCAGGTCGACGCGCTCGGCGGCCAGCTGGCTGCGGCCGCCAGCGCCACCCGGCTGCTGCCGTCGATGCTGGGGGCGAACGCCCCGCGGCGTTACCTCGTGGTCTTCCAGAACAACGCCGAGGCTCGAGGTACCGGCGGGCTGGTCGGGGCCTTCGGCGTCGTCGAGGCCAGCAAGGGTCGAATCACGGTGGAACGCCTCGGGTCCGACGTCGACCTCCGGTCGGCCGCCCAGCCGGTCGTCGACCTCGGGCCGCACTACCGGGCCCTCTTCGGTGTCGACACCGCGCTCTGGCCCAACACCAACCTGTCCGCCCACTTTCCGTCCGCGGCCGTCCAGCAGCTCGAGCTGTGGCGACGGCAGTACGGCGAGCGGCTCGACGGCGTCGTCGCGCTCGACCCGGTCGCGCTCGGGTACCTGCTGGACGCCACCGGGCCGGCCACGTTGCCGGACGGCGAGCGGGTCACCGGCGGCACCATCGCCGACCTCACCATGCGGGCGGTGTACGCGCGGTATGCGCAGCCGTCGCAAGCGCTGCTGCGCAAGGCGTACCTGCAGGTGGTCGCGCGGGCAGCCCTCGACCAGCTGCTGCGCGGCGCAGGCAACGCCCAGGGCGAGCTGACTGCTCTCGGGCGGGCCGCGGGGGAGCGCCGGCTGCTGGTCTACAGCGTCCACCCAGGCGAGGAGCGCGCCCTCGGGGCGACTGCGGTGGGTGGCGTCGTCGATGCGTCACCGGGGCCGTACGCGGCGGTCGCCCTGGACAACGCGTCCGGAAGCAAGATCGACTACTACGTCGACCGCGGCCTGACGTACGCGCTGGGGGCCTGCCCGTCCGGCACCGCCGCCCGCCGCGGCTCGACCATCACGGTGACGCTGCGTGACGAAGCTCCGGCCCGCGGGCTGCCTGCTTACGCTGCGTACCGGCTGGACCTGGGGCCGCAGACGACGACGCAGGGCCTGGGCGGGGACGGATCCGTGCGGGAGACGGTCCTCGTGTACGCCGCGGTGGGGTCGCAGCTCACGGCGGCGACGATCGACGGCGGATCGCTCGCGGTCACTCCCGGTGACGACGGTGCCGCTCCCGGGCGCCCGGTGTACGTCTTCTCGGTGGTCCTCGCCTCGGGGCAGACGCGTACCGCCGTCCTGCACCTCACCGAGCCGGCGAGCAGCGCGCCGGCCCGGTCCTGGGTGGAGCCACTTGTCCGCGCAGCGACCTCTACGGTCCAGGGGCCCACCTGCCGATAACCGCAGGAGGTCTGCCGTCTAGGTCAGGAGATTTCCGATGCGGATCAGCCGCCTCGTCGCAACTGCGATCGGTACCGGACTGCTGCTGCTCGGTCCCTCCGCGCTCGCCGCAGCACCGACGTACCCCGCCGGGGCGCCGCAGCTCACGGTCAGCGCGACCTCGGTCACGGCCGGCTCGTCGGTCACCGTCACGGGCACCGGCTTCCTCGCCGGCTCGGACGCCACGGTCAGCTGGACCGGCGCCGGCGCGCTCGGTGCGGCCGGCCGCGTACCCGGCATGGTCGCCGGTGGTCTCGTCTTCGGGACCCGCGCCCTCACGGCCGACGCGACCGGCACGGTCACCACCAGCGTGCAGCTGATCAGCGTGGGTGCCCACCTGATCACGCTCGCCGGGACGGCCGCGGATGGCACCCCGGTCTCGCTGACGACCACCGTCGACGTCGCGGCCGTCGCCTCGACCGCCTCCGGTTCGCCGCTGCCGCACACGGGTGCGCCGCTGCTCATGTACACGCTGGTCGGGCTCGCCCTGGTCCTGCTCGGTGCGCTCGCGGTCCTCGCCGTACGCCAGCGCCGCCGCGCGGCGGCCGCTGCCGTGCCGGCCGAGACCGCGGCCGTCCAGCAGCCCGTCGCCCACTAGGGGACTCTCGAGCGGTCCCAGGGCGGACAGGCCCTGGCATGCACCTAGACGAAGCTCAAGACCTCGTTGGTCGAAGTCTCGTTTGCCGATCGCTCCTGCAGCTCGTGCCGTGAAAGGCCTGGACCCTTGCCGTCTGCGGAGAGCGTGACGTAGAACTCCGGGCCGATCGTGTCAGTGAACGACTTCTCGTTGAGCGTGACCAGCCCGAGCGAACGGAGGTCCTGGATCAGCAGGCGGAAGTGAGACGGCGTGAACACCCAGTTGTGGGTGTCGATGTATTCTCCGGTTGCGGCCTGGTTTCCTCGGGCGACCGCTGTTTCCAAGGGGTGCAAGAACCTGTACCTGCCGGGGGCGCCGTTGGACCAGGCGACCGAGTCGCCCTTGCCCGCTGCGAACAGGTAGTGCTCGATCACGGAGCCCTCGCTGTGCACCTTGAGCCCCAGATTGTGGACGTCGATGACGCGACCCAACGCAGTGCGGTCGCGGAACCGGTCGAAGCAGTAACGACGGTCAGGGATCGCCAGTGTCAAGGCCCCACCGGGGCGGAGCAGGCCCGCGCAGTCCTCCAGGAAGCAGACCAGGCACACCGTGTGCTCGATGACGTGGGAGGCCACGATGTAGTCGAACCGGTCCGGGATCTCTTCGGTCAGCCGCCCACCCGTCAGGACATAGTCGACCTCCTCGATCCTGTGAGTGGGGCGCAAGCCCTCGTACTTCTCCAGGAGCCCATCCCGGTCAAGGTAGTCGGCGATGCGAATGTCATAGCCATCGGCCTTGGACAGCAGCGGGTTGTGGCTGGGCCCGAACTCCAGACCGAGCCCCTCCAGATCGACGTGGGCCGTGATGAGCTCCAGGCGCGCCCGCCTCGACATGGTCGGCACGACGACGACAGGTTCGACTCGTCGGCTCAGCCGGCGACGCACAGCCGGACCGATCCGGCGTGGCTCTCGCAGCAGACCGCCAGCGCGAGCCACGCGGGATGCCGCCGTGCTTCGCGAGGACTGGGGCATGAATGCTCCGCGTGGTCAGAGAGGTCGAGCGGCCCGCCGGATTCTACATGTGAGGCGCCGACCAAGGCCGCGTCAGTTCGCGACAATGGACCGATGCAGACGGCGCATGCGTTCCGGAGTGCTCGGCCTGAGGACTACGACGGCATCGTTGCGGTCGTCGACGGCTGGTGGGGGCGGCCGATCGCCGCTGCCCTGCAACGACTCTTCCTCGACCACTTCTGGCGTACGAGTCTGATGGCCGAGGGTCCGCCCGGCGCAGACGGGAAGCCGGCGCTGGCCGGGTTCCTGATCGGGTTCCCGTCGCCGGGCGCCGAGGGGGAGGCGTACATCCACTTCGTCGGTGTCGCCCCGGATGCCCGCGGCAGCGGTCTCGGCCGCGCGCTGTACGAGGAGTTCTTCGCCGCGATGCGGGCGCACGGCTGCACGGTCGTCCACGCAGTGACGTCACCGGCGAACGTTGAATCGATCGCCTTCCACCGCTCGATGGGGTTCGACGTGAGCGAACCCCGACTGGCCTATGACGGCCCTGGCGCCGACCGCGTCGTCTTCACCCGCGCCCTCTGAACCGGCCGAGCGGTCGTACGGCCCAGCAGCGTCGAGAGCGCGCCAAGCACCAGCGTTCGCGCCGCCCGACCGGCCAGCGGGCGGTCTCCGAGCGCCGCCGGCAGCCCGACCCCGTCGATGAGCGCGATGGTCTGCACCGCGACGACGGCCGGGTCCGGCAAGCCGTCGAACACCCCCGACGCCTGTCCGTCCTTGACGGCGTTGGACACCAGCAGCCGCCACGCCTTGTAGTCGGAGAGAACGTCGACCCGCAGCTCGGGATCGCGCAGCGCGAAGCGCCATGACTCGACCCATAGCCGCCCCGACTCGCCCGCGCCGTCGGCGAACCCGCCAAGCGCGGCGTCGACGATGCGGACCAGGCGGTCCCAGGGGTCGACGATGCCGCCCAGCTCAGCCCGCAGCTGAGCCAGCTCGGTATCCGACGCGTGCCGGAAAGCGGCGACGAGCAGGTCTTCGCGCGAGCCGAAGTAGTACTGCAGGCTGCTGACCGGCACCCCGCACGCTGCCGACACGTCGACGAACCGCGTCGCGTCGGCGCCGCGCTCGGCGATCACCGCGGCGGCACCGATCAGCAGGTCGGTACGGGACCGACCCGCGCGCCGACCGGCTCGGCGCCGCGTCACCGGACGGACCTCTGGCTGGGCCATCAGGAGCTGCTCCGATCGGCGGCGACGAGGGGTCGCTGCATCGTAGGCGCGGACGGTGCCCCGGCCGAGACCGGACCGCTGCGGAAGAACTCCGGCGACCGCCAGCGGGTGATCAGCATGACGACGACGCCCAGCAGCAGCGATCCGGCACCGATGACGAAGATGCCGCCCATCCCGAACAGGCTGGAAGCGCTGCTCGCCGCCGGCAGGTAGGACCGTACGGACAGCACGAAGGCCCCGAGCAGGACGAGCCCGCCGAGCAGCGGGAGCACGCCCTTGAACCACAGGCTCGCCGCCCCCGACCGCAGCTCGCGCCGGAAGAACCAGAAGCTGGCAAATCCGGTGA
Source organism: Actinomycetes bacterium (assembly GCA_036770165.1). GTDB lineage: Bacteria > Actinomycetota > Actinomycetes > Prado026 > Prado026 > JANYIP01. The sequence continues at coordinate 4,800 of DAIPJR010000051.1, forward strand.
GCCCGTAGTAGAAGGCGATCAGCAGCCCGACCGCCGCCGCCGAGTCCTGCAGCACGTTCGTGGAGACCACGGTCAGGCCGACGTAGAAGGCCGCGGACACCGCGCCCATCGCGACGGTCGAGAATGTGGGCGTCAGGTAGCGCGGGTGCATCCGCCCGAACCGCGCCGGCAGCGCCCGGTGCGCGGCCATCGAGAGGGTCGCGCGTGCGGTCGGCAGGATCGTGGTCTGGGTCGACGCGGCGGCCGAAGTGAGCACGCACAGCACGAGGATCCGCCCGACGGTGCTGCCGAGCACGGCCTGCGACAGCGCGCCCAGCACGTCGCCGCTGTGCGCCGCGAGGAAGTCCGGCCCGGCGAACGCGAGGGCGGCCACGCTCACGACGGCGAAGATCCCGACGAGCACGATCGTGGAGATCACAGCGGCCCGACCCGGCGTGCGCGCAGAGTCCCGCGTCTCCTCGTTGACGCTCACCGCGCAGTCCCAGCCCCAGTAGACGAACACGGCCAGCAGGAACGCGTCGGCCAGGTCGCTCAGCGAGCCCGAGAACGGGTTCAGCCAGGTGAGCGCCGGGTGGGCCGCCGACGGCAGCGCGTGCCCGGTATAGACCTTCACGAGCGCGACGCCGGAGAACAGCGCGAGCGCCAGCACCTCGACGCCGAGCAGCCCGAGCTGGACGCGGGCTGAGATCTCGATTCCCCGGTAGCAGATCCACGTCATCGCGGCGATGAACACGACTCCGGCCGTGGTGACCCAGACCGTGCTGGAGGCGAGACGGTCGGCGCCCAGCGTCAGGAAGAAGTACCGCCCGGCGATCTGCGACAGGCTGCTCATCACGATCACGTCGGCGGCGATGATGCCCCACCCGCCGAGCCACCCGACGTACGGACCGAATGCGCGGCTCGCCCAGGTGAACGTCGTACCGCAGTCCGGGTCGACCTTGTTGAGCTCCCGGAACGCGTACGCGATGAACAGCATCGGTACGAAGGAGACGATCAGCACCCCGGGAGCGTGGAAACCGGCGATGGTGACGACGAGACCCAAGGTCGCGGCCATCGAGTAGGCGGGCGCCGTGGACGACACCCCGATCACGACCGTCGACGCCAGCCCGAGGGCGCCGGAGCGCAGCCCCTTGTCGACAGAGGTGGCGCTCGTTCCTGCAGTACCCATCCCGGACCTCCCGGCGAGCGACCTCGATGCCGAGGTCGGAGGCGGAAACCGTACCGCAAACCCGTATGGCTGTACAGGTCGGCGCGCCAACTCGTAGGCGGCCGCCAGGAACCGTTGCCTCAAAACAAGTTACGGCGATCGAACGCATCCCTTACCGACCCCTTAACGGACGCCCATCTCGGAACGACGGCCGACACGATGGGCGTTGTGCCGCCGACCGAGCACTCCCCTCGACCGAGAAGGACCGACATGAACAGACGTCTCGCCCGCACTGCCCTACCGGCCGCTGCGACCCTCGCCCTCACTGTTATCGGCGCCGGCGCCGCCGAGGCGGCCGGGCCCAGCACGGCTGGCAGCCGTGTCGTCGGACACGTCTATGAGGCCACCAACGACGCCGCCGGCAACGCCGTCCAGGTGTTCGACCGCACCGCTGACGGTCGCGTCCTCGCCGGCCCGCTGGTGCCCACCGGTGGCCTCGGCGCCGGGGCGTCGCTGCACTCGCAGTACGGCGTCGTGCGCTCCGGCAACCTGCTCTTCGTCGTCAACGGCGGCGACAGCACGGTCTCGACCCTGGCCATCACCAAGCACGGCCTCGTCTGGCGAGACACCGAGTCGTCGCACGGGACGCTGCCCGTCAGCATCGCCGTCCACGATGCCGTCGCCTACGTGCTCAACCAGGGCAGCGACACTGTCGCCGGGTTCTTCGTCGGCTCCGACGGGCACCTGCGCCCGATCCCCGGCTCGACTCGTGCCCTCACCCCCGCTCCGGGTGGGGCCAACACTGCGGCGGCTGAGGTTGCCTTCACTCCCAACGGCCGCACGGTCGTCGTGACCGAGAAGGCGACGAACGTGATCGATACGTTCGCGGTGCACGGTGCCTACCTGTCGGGTGCCGTAGCGCACGCATCCGCCGGCACGACCCCGTACGGGTTCGCATTCGACGGTCATGCACACCTGCTCGTGTCCGAGGCCACGACCGGCTCGGTGTCGTCCTACCGCGTGACGCCGAGCTCGTTCTCGACCGTCGCTGCGGCGCTCCCCGACACGCAGACAGCGGCCTGCTGGTTGGTCGTCACGGGCAACGGGCGATTCGCCTACACGGTCAACGCGGGCACTGCGACCATCTCGTCGTACAGGGTCGCGGCCGACGGTTCGCTGGCGCTGCTCGACGCGGTCGCGGGCAGCACGGCAGCTGGCAGCACCCCGACCGACGCCATCCTCAGCCCGGACAGCCGCTCGTTGTACGTGCGTACCGCGACCGGCGTCTCCGCCTTCGCCGTGGCCCCGGACGGCTCGCTGTCGGCGACCGGCACAGCGACCGCTGACGTGGTCGCAGGCACCGCCGGGATCGCCGCCGACTAGCGACAGCCGGCTGGCAACCGGGCCATCAGGAGTCGTTGGGCCGACCGGGTGAACCTGCCCGGTCGGCCCTTCGTCATGATCGTTCGGCCGGTATCACCGCACCCTCGCCCCGCTCCTCCCCGTATCTGTCAGACGACGCGTCGACGCAGCCCCCCTCCCAGCGGCTCGTGCGGCGCCGACACGAGGGAGCAGACCATGCCACCACGCCAGAAGAAGCCGGCCGCCGATGCAGCCGGCTTCGAGGTCGCGCACGAGCGGCTCAACTTCCACGCGCTGCTCGCCGCGAACCCGAACTACTTCGGCACCCTGCCGGACCTCGGCTTCCCGGTCCAGATCGAGAAGCAGGCCGACAGCGCGTACGAAGGGATCTCGTGCGTCTCGTACAGCCCCGAGCGTGACCGCCTCGAGGCGACCGTCCAGATCCGCGGGCCCTACGGGTACTCGGGCGGGCTCTGCTCGTCGGGATCCTTCGAGCACGTGCGGTTCTACCTGAGCTACGACAACGGCGCCAGCTGGACCGACGAGGGCCTCGCGGCCGTCAACGTCCACGACGTCCCGGCGGGCAAGAGCTGTGACGGCAGCACCTGGCCGCCGCTGTCGTACGTCTGCGGTGTGGACGTCCAGCCGCGCCGGAACTGGTGCGGCGTCCCGGTCCTGCCTCTCGCGCGGGCCATCCTGTCGTGGGAGATCGTCCCCGACCCGAACAGCCCCGACCAGATACCGATCTGGGGCGACGTGCACGAGTGCCACGTGCAGATCCGGCCGAGGCCGTACTTCCTGATCGATCTGGTGTCGCAGCTGCCCAAGGACGTCGTCGTCAAGATCCCGCCGTACCTGCTGCAGGAGGTGCCGCAGCCGGTCCCCGACCCGGGACCGCTGACGCCGCTCCCGCTCTCGGAGCTGGTGACCCTCTACGCCGGCAAGCGCAAGGGGGACCTCGTGCCGCAGCACCGGTACGTGCTGCCGCACCTGCTGGCCACCGAGTCGGCCGGGCCGAAGACTGTCACGTCGTTCGTGGCACCCGCCCTGGCGGCGCAGGCCGTCGACGTCAACCTGTCGGCGGTGCTCGAGCAGCTGGAGTCGACCAGCGGCGACACCTCGTACGAGCAGCTCGAGTGCCTCGGCCTCGACAACAACGCGAACCAGCTGGTCGGGTCGTTCCGGGTCAAGCGCGCAAGCGGCTTCTCCGGCGGTCCCTGCACGGCGGGCAGCACCGAGTACGTCGCGTACTGGGCCGACTTCGGTGACGAGTGCCGGTACTCCTACCTCGGTACCGTCCAGGTCAGGACGCACGACTACGCCGACCTCCCGGCCGGCGGGCTCTGCTACGCGGCGCCGCTGCCCGTCGACCTGGGCGCGTTCCGGCGCAGCTGCGACACCCCGGTCGTCGGCCGGGTACGGGCCGTGCTCTCGTGGGGCACGCCTCCGTCGACGACCGACCCCGACGCCGTTCCGCACTGGGGCAACCGGCTCGACGTCCACGTCCAGCTGAGCCCCGGGCAGCCGTACGACGGCACCGCGCGCTTCACCATCGTCGGTGGCGTGGCGGCGGCATCGGTCGACGTCGGCACCGGCCTCACGCTGCCGGGAGCGGCCATCGCCGAGAACGGCAACCCGCTGCCCGACGACTGCCCGTTCGCCGGCGTGGTGACCCTGCACGGGCCGCTCGACCCGTCGCTGGCCGGTCAGCTGTACCGGATCCGGGTACGCAACCTCACCACCGGCGGCCCCGTCTCGGACCTGACCGACGCGTTCTACGTCGTCAACTGGCTCGGTGTCGGCTCGTGGGCCACCCCGGGTGCGGGCGGCTGGACGCCGTGGCCGAGCTGGGTCGGCAACACCACCGGCAAGCTCGGGCACTTCACACCCGGTGGGGACGACCTGTGGGAGGTCCAGCTGGAGGTCCTCGGACTCGGCGTCGTCGACGTCCGAAGGGTCCAGATGGACAACACGCTGAACGCCTCGATCGTCATCGGCGACCCCGATGACGGCGCCGACCTCCAGCTCAGCACCTTGGGTGCCTGCCGCATCCCGCGGGGCTGGCTGAACGGCACGTTCGTGGCCCGCGACAAGCACTTCTGGTCGTGGTCGATCGGCGTGATCGGTGGTCCGACCAGCTCGGTTCCCCCGACGCCGCTCGTGGTCGGGATCGGTGCCACCACGCAGACCCCGGTCTCCGGGGAGGCGTTCAGCATCAACCTCTCCGCGCTGCAGCCGTGCGGCTACGTCGTACAGCTCGGCGTCACGGACCGGGCCGTGGTGAGCAGCGCATGGGTCGGCCGCACGGTCTACGTCAACCGTGGGGTCTGCCTCGAGTAGCCCACCGCGCGATCGCACGCGCTTGGCTCGAACGGACGCCGGTTGGCCCGCACGCGGGCCAACCGGCGTCGTTCTCAGCCAGTCGGGTGGAGCGAGCGGGCGAGGTGGTCAGCGGTGGGCGCGGCGGGCGACCCGTGTGTCGGGCAGGACGTCGCCCTGCGACGTCACCGAGTTGATCTTCGGACGGTCGCTGCGCGCCTTGTAGCTGTACCCGTAGCCGTACCCGTAGGCGTAGGCGTCCGGGCCCTTGGTGGGCGCCATGTTCATGACCGTACCCAGGATGCGCGCGTCGACCGTGGACAGCGCCTTCGCCGTGCGCTCGAGCTGCTCGCGCTTCGTCTTGCCGTAGCGGACGACGATGACTGCGCCGTCGCAGATCCGGGACAGCACCGCGGCGTCGGTCACCGGCAGCAGCGGCGGCGCGTCGATGATGACGACGTCGAAACGCTGCTGGAGCTGACGCAGGAGGGCGACCATGTGCCCGGAGCCGAGCAGTTCCGAGGGGTTCGGCGGGAT